>JAITVO010000318.1 GCA_031285765.1 Cytophagaceae bacterium
CTACTGACAACCGAAATGACCGTTTGCAGGGAAAACAAAGAACTTTGATTTGCCTGTTCAGAAGAAGCGCAGCGGCGAATACAGGATACCTTCGGGAACGCTGGTTTACACCTGTTTCACTTCCGACTTTTTTGTGGAAGACGCCGACGAGTGGCGTGCCGAAGCGTGGGCAATGATGCGCCTGCGTAGCGATTTACACTTTATGATGATTACCAAACGTATTGACCGGCTGCACGAAACTAAGCCAAATGACTGGGGCGACGGCTACGACAATGTAACCATTTGTTGCACCATTGAAAATCAAGACAGGGCAAATTACCGTTTGCCTATTTACAAAACTGCGCCAATCAAGCATAAAATTCTTATTTGCGAGCCGCTTATTGAACGCATTGACCTGCGCTGCTACAATATTGGCTCGTGGGCGGAACAAGTTGTTGCAGGCGGCGAGTCGGGATATTACGCACGCCCATGCAATTTCGACTGGATAATGGAACTGCGCAATTTATGTGTAGAAAACAATGTTTCGTTTTGGTTTAAGCAAACAGGCGCAAAATTTATAAAAGATGGGCGACTGTATAATATTAAGCGCCAGTTTCAACACTCGCAGGCAAAGAGGGCCGGGATAAATTTATGAGGACTGAAAATAGAGAGCTGTGGTTACATAAACTACATTTACAAAAAAACTATTTCAGGTGTAACTAAATGCAAAGTGTAACCGTCATAGAGATTTGAAGCGAACAATAATTTAACTGTGCGTAATAATAAAAATGATGAAAAAAATTGCAATTACACTTGGCGCTATTCTTTGTTTATGCGCCAAAACTGTTAAATCGCAGGATTTGATTGACAGTATAAACGAAACATTTGCAGGAGTTAACTCCATTTGTGTAAAAGGAGTTTTCTGTAAAGTTGAATTTGAAGATGGCGGCAGTGCAACGGTTCATGTCGAAGGCGAAATCCGCTCAACAAACCGAAACAAGGATTCCCGCATTGGATACAAGCAAACTGGCGAACATCTGGATGTATGGATTGACCATCCCATTAATTTGAGAGGGCGAACAAATGGTTTTCTTCATTTTGTTGCTCCCAAGAATGTAAAAATTATGGTCGAAAATGTGTCGGGTAGCGTTTCGGTTGTTGGCATAGGGCGCGAAACTTTGTCGGTTGACAATGTTTCGGGCAGCATCAATGTAAAAGACATTCCATGTAAAGCCGAACTTAAATCGGTATCAGGCTCAATTAAAGCCAATTTTATTGATGGCGATTTGTTGGCAAAAACAATAAGCGGCAGTATCAATGTGGTTGATGTAAAAGGCGCTGCCGAACTTAAATCGGTATCGGGAACAGCGAGTGCGCAAGCGGTTGTTGACAAGTTGAATATTTCTACCATATCGGGGTCGCTCAATATTGGCGAAGTTTATTCGGATATTGCAGCCAAATCAACTTCTGGCAGAATTGAGTTGAAAGATGTTAAGGGAAATATCACAGTTAGCGCCGTGTCGGGCAGTATTAAACTGACAAGTACCATTGGCAGTATTAAAGCATCGTCAGGAAGCGGTTCAATTAATGGCAGTGAAGTAATGGTAACTGACAACAGCAATTTCAAAACTACTTCGGGAAGTATTGATATAGCGCTGTTGAATACCCCCAAATCGTTGAGCTACGAATTGTCGTCGGTGTCAGGACGCTTGGAAGCCAACGGTATTAACGGTAAAGGAGAACTTGATATTACCGAAGGCTCTGTGAAGATTACAGGTAATTCGGTTTCGGGAAGCATGAAGTTTTATTAGCGGAGAGTTGAAAGTTTTTTATATTCAACCGCAGTCAAATATAATATTTGATTAAATATACAAACGGTTTTAGCCAAACTTATTATCTGATGTTACGCAGTAATTACCTTTGGTAGCCTTGAAAGGGCTTAATTTTTCATAACTGCAGGCGAGTGGAGCATTGCTTGCCTGCGATTATGAATTGAAAATCGGCGGAGCTAAAATTGTACTTTTAGCTCTGCCGATTTTCAATTTAAGCCGATGCGTAATATGATTTATCATTATATTTTTTGATTTCTGCTCATTCTTTACTTTTCATTCTTTGTTATCCACTCATCATTTTTCGTTTTTCACTTTTTTGCCGTGAGTGTATGAAAGACGTCTTCGAGTGATTGGTGTTTTCGCGTCATCGAAAGAATTACCATATTGTTTTCGACTGCAAAGCGGAACAGTAGCGGACGTACATCTTCGGTTGTTGTTGCTGTTACGGTGTAGATATTCCCCATATTTTCGACATTTGCAACGCCGGAAATATTCAGCAGTTGTGCGGACGAAATGCTCCGGTTAAACTCCACCTCGACCACCTCTTTGGTATCGAAATTCATATTTTCAATATTATCGGTTTTGTCGTCGGCAACAATTAATCCGTTGTGAATAATAATGACTCGCTCGCAAATGGCTTTTACTTCCTGCATAATATGTGTGGAAAGTAATATGGTTTTCGACTGCCCCATATCCTTTATCAAGGAACGTACGCCAGCAATCTGATTAGGGTCGAGACCGGTAGTAGGTTCGTCCAGAATCAGCACTTCGGGATTGGGCAACAATGCCTGAGCTAGCCCTACACGCTGCCTGTAACCTTTCGAAAGAGCGCTGATTTTTTTATTTCTTTCGGGTGAAAGTCCTGTGCGGTCAATCATCTCCTCAATAATTTTGTGAGGTGCTTTAATATTATAAATAGAGGCTACAAAATGAAAGTATTCCGAAACGTACATATCAGAATACAACGGATTGTGCTCGGGTAGATAGCCTATTTTACGGCGAAATGCGGCGGTACTGTTCTGTACATTTTCGCCGGCAACAAAAACTTTGCCCGACGAAGGCGGTAAAAATCCTGTCAGAATCTTCATCATAGTTGATTTTCCTGCCCCATTAGGACCGAGAAAACCAACAACTTCGCCACTGTTTATATTGAATGATACGTTTTTCAGCGCCTGCTGGCGTCTGTAGAATCGTGATACGTTTGTTACTGAAATCGACATATTTTACTTTTTTCGGCAGGTAAAGTTATTACTTTTATTGCAAATCATAAATATTAGATTCGCATTTTAAAAATTATCTATTACATCGAATCGAAAGAGTAAAGTAGCCAAAGCAGTAACCTGTAATTACAAACAAGTAAGACTTATCTTAATATTCAGTACTGCATTGGTTTTCTTGAAATAAAGGTCTGCATAAGAATTTAGCCTGTAGCAGTTGATGTTTTTAGGATTATTTCAAGTTTATTCTTCTTTCACGGGTTCAAAATTAAAAAAGTTAGATATGAAAAAGTTTGTGATGGGGATAGATGTCGGAAAAGAGAGGCTGGCTTTTTGCGTCAAGTCCGGCGACACGATTGTGAAGGGATTTGTTGTCGAAAATACGTTAAAAAGGAAATATTACACAAAATAAACAGCGGCAGAATTATTTCTTCTCGCTGTTTTTGTTTTACTTTGAATCCGATTTTTGGCAAATCCGATGTCGGCTATCATTTTTAAAAATCAATTTTTATGTGGAATAATTATCACGGCCACTCCTGTTACTGCGACGGAGTTGGAACCCCCGAACAATACGTAGAAAAGGCGCAGGAGCTGGGTATAAAAACGCTGGGTATTTCGTCGCATGCACCTCTTCCTTTCGATACAGGATGGACAATGCCCAGCGCTAAACTTCAAGTCTATCTCGACGATTTAAACGGTTTGAAAGCAAAGTACGACAGTGCCGGTTTTACACTGCTCTCGTCATTGGAAGTCGATTATATAAGGGGAATTGCCGGTCCGGCGCATCCTATAATCACAGCCGCTAACCTCAATTACATTGTCGGCTCTGTGCATTACGTTGATGCTTTCGATTCGGGTGAAAGATGGAGCATCGACAGCACTCGTGAAGAATTTGCACGGGGTTTGAAGACAATTTTCGGCAATGATATAAACAAAGTACTTCGCCGTTATTTTGATTACCAAATGGAGATGTGCGATACTCAGCCGCCGCATATATTGGGACATTGCGACAAAATAAAGATGCACACCTATTTTGACGAACATTCGGAAAAATATCTTTCGCTGCTTTACGACCTGTTAAAGTTGACGGTCGAAAAAAATATAGTGGTAGAAATAAACACCAAATATTTTTCCCGCAACAATTTGCTTTTTCCCGGGAAGGAACATTTCAGGTGGATGCACAAGAACAATGTACATGTTACAACCAACAGTGATGCCCACCATCCCGACTTTCTGACAACCGGCTTCTCTGAAACTGCTGCAATGTTGCAGGCAGCTGGTTACAAAGAAACATGGGAATGGGATGGTAAAAGTTTTTCGCCATTTGGAATTGATGCAAACTAAGATTTACCGGTACAAAATAAATCTCGCAATGCGTTCGTTGTCTTATATAAATTACAAATAATAATTACACAAACGCAGCAATAACCCCCAACAGGGTTCTAAATCTGTTGGGGGTAAACACGAAGAAACGGATAATTATCCGTTTCTACAGGGTATGATTCAATCTCTCAACTCCTTTTCGGTGGTAAACGTTGATGCCGGCAAGCCTGCGGCATTGAACAGTGATGCTTCGGAGCCGTTTTTAAATGCGTAACGGGCATTTTGCGGATGCGGTACCAACTTTGACGAGAGTACAACGCTGTTTCCATCAACCATTGCCGCTGCGGGATGATAAACGCCGTTGGTGCCGGCTATCTCAAACTGATTGGGCGCGCTGCCGCTTATTTGCAAACCATCGGCGTAAGTAAATTCAACGGTTATCGTGTTTTCGCTTATTTCAAATTTGCCATTGTAGATGGGTCCGCTAAATGGTACCTCTTTATGATAGTCGTTTGCCAATGCCCAAAAAGCCAGACGCTCGCCAACATCTTTTTTGTTGGCAGGGTGAATATTGTTTACATTTCCAATATCAAGGGTTACTGCCATTCCTGTATTTTCGACTTCGAGCGTGCGGCGTTGCGCTTCACGAATCCATGCAGAGGCTTCGGCGTCGGGATTCCCGTAGCTGTACGGAGCTATCTGCACAAAATAAAAAGGCAGTTCACTGTTAAATCTTGTTCGCCAGTCAGCAATCAACGTTCTCATCAGCTCAAGATACTGATGTGAGCGTCCAACATTGGCTTCGCCCTGATACCATATTACACCTTTTACAGTGTATTTTACAACGGGCGACACCATGCCATTGTACAGTGCGGAGGGTGTGTTGGCATTCAAATTCATCGCCTTTTGTGGATGAAACGAAAAATCGTTGCCTGCGGGATTGAATTTGTAGAATTTATTATCTATCAACTCAGCTGCAATGGTGTAATTCCATTCTCCTGCAAGGGAAATTGCAGTATTGGGATTGCCTGCAGGATATATTTTCATCAGTTCGCCATTGCCCAACAGTCCGCCGCCACCCTGCGTGTCGATAACGCGGACTGCAATGGTTGATTTACCCTGATGCACATCGTTTGCGGGAATTGTATAAAGGCGATTGACGTTCCATTTGTTGTTCTCTTCAGTAGCGCCAATTTTTTTGCCGTCGAACCACGTTACATCACGGTCGTCGATAGCTCCAAGGCTCAGCATTAACTCTTTGTCTTCCCAGCTCGAAGGTATTTCAACTGTTTTGAAATACCAAACAGCGCCGTCGAAAGTGCCTGTAGCTGTTTCAATGGCGCAGGGAAGCGTTATTGTGGCAATACTGTTATCAACAATAAAATTGGGGTGAGAATAAAGCGAATCAAAAATGTCGATACCAATAATCGGGTCGAGATTGCCTTCGACGGGGGCAACATCAACTGCTTCGAACTGCTGAAGCCACATGTTGTAGATGTCCGACTGTGCTTTGGCGTTGCTGATATTTTCAATCACTGTTCTGAATTTCTCCATTCGCGAAAGCGACTGAGCGCTTATCCACGATTCGGCATTGGTGCCGCCCCAACTGCTGTGGATGATACCAATGGGGGTTTCGAGTTCGACATTGAGTTTTCGTGCAAAGTAAAAAGCTGTTGCACTGAACTCCGAAACTGTTTGCGGCGAGCATACTTTCCACCGCGCTTGGGCGTTATCTGCCGGTTCGGTGCAGATATTTTTGGGGACGGTGTACATCCGTATCAGCGGCAAATTGGCTTGCGCGATGGTTTGCATCGACTGATAGATGGTGTCGTTGGGCAGCCATCCCGACACGGGCATCTCCATATTCGATTGCCCCGACGCCATCCAAACTTCGCCAACGTAAACGTCTTTGATAACACAAACCGTATCGCCTGCGTCGATGGTTATTTCGTAGGGACCGCCTGCTTCGCCGGCAGGTATTTTTACATCCCACGTGCGGTTAAAGCGTGCTTCGGCAGTTTGATTTACACCCCAACTGGTTGTTACTTTTATTTTGGTGCCGCTAACAGCTTCGCCCCATATCGTAACGTCAGCATTGCACTGTAGAACCATGCCGTCCGAAATGATGGACGGGAGTTTGAGTTCGCTGCTGGTGCAACCGCTTGCTAATGCGATGGCAATTGCAAATACATAGATTGTGAATGTTTTTGTTTTCTGTTTCATGGTAAAAAAATAAGCCTCATGCCCCCTCCTTTGGAGGGAGATGGATAACACAGTTCAAAATGATTAGTTTAAAAAATATTATAGAACGCGGATGACACAAATCTCTTATAAATTAATCCGTGTTATCCGCATTCCCCCAAAAGGATTCTCGTCAATAACATAAATCTCTTATAGATTTATCCGTGAGAATCCGCGTTCTAATTTAAGAATAACTTACTGTTTTTTTCTCAACTCGTCAGCCTGTTTATTGGCGGTATCAAGTATGGATTGCGCCTGTTTATCGGCTTCGGCTTCAATTTTCTTGGCATTTGCTTCGCTTTCGTCGCGAACTTTTTTGGCGCCTGCTTCGCCTTCTTTACGAAGTTTGTCGGCGGCAGTCTTTGCCAAACGTTTTTCGATAACCGATTTCGAGGCAGCTTCCTTTTCTACCTTGTCGGCGGCAGCATTGGCTCCAGCCAGCACTTTGTCGGCGGCGGTATTTGCCTCTTTGCGAACTTTGTCGGCGCCTTCTTTTGCTTTGCTGCGAAGGTTTGCCGCCTGTTTGTTTGCTTCCGCCAAAATGTTTTCAATCTGCTTGTTTACTTCGGCAGTAACTTTTTCTTTCACCTCTTCAATCTTTTCGGTAACAACCTCTTTTACGGCGTCTTTTATCACGTTGCCCATATCGCCCAGCGTGATTTTAATGTCGGGATTGGTAACCGTTCCGCCAATCAAACCTGTCAGCGAAAGCTGGCTGAGGCTTGCGGCTCCGGGTACTTTGTCGAGCAGATTGGCGCCTGCACCCAAAGCCGACTTCGGCATGGCGATATTCAGCTTGTAGTTCATAGTCATATCCAGTCCCTGATCGCCCGAAATGCCAATAACAGTTTTGTCAATCTTCATGTCGAAAGGCTCAACCGACAAGCGTCCGTCTTTCACCTCAAAGTTGATGTTCAAATCGACGGGCGTCATTGTGCGCCAGCGTTCGTTTTTGGTTACATCGGATATTGTACCCAGCAGTTTTGAATTGCGAATTTCGATGTTATGCGTGTTCAGCCGTCCTTTGGATGCAACGGAGTTCAGGTCGGGGGTGAAGTCGCCGTTGAGCAGGCTGTACAGCGTCAGTTTGGCAGACACGCGTCCTCCATAATCCTGCGGCGTTGGGAAGAATTTTTCGAGCATTGAGAAAGACGACATCGTGGCAGGAATGTTCAGTTTGTTTGCGTCGATGCCAAAATCGACGAATGGCTTTGTCATATCGGCAGTGTTGTAATGTCCGTTGAGAACGACACTGCCGTCGAGCAGGTTCATTCCGAGTTTCTGCATACTAACTATGCCATCTTTTACAAGCAGAACGCCGTTGGTGTTGGTGATGTTCAACTTGTCGAACAAAATAGTTCCCAAATTGGCGTTAAGCGTGAAATCAATATTTTTCGGCACTTCGATAATTGCGAGCGCAGTCGAATCGACAGTTTCGGTTTCGGCGGTTTCATCGCTGCTCATAAATTCGTTGAGGTCAATCATCTTTGAACTCAACGCCAGCCGCCCTTTGATGGTTTCATTCTTTAATACAAAGGGAATAAAGTTTTCGAGAGCACCGTTCATTTGCACATCGGTACGACCCACAACTGCGTCGAAGGCGGCAAGATTCACTACTTTGGGCGTAAATTCGAGATGCGCCTGCGCTACTTTTGCGCCTTGCGGGAAGTCGGGACTTTCGAACACGAAGTTGGTCAATTTGAGCATTCCTGCGGCTTTAAAGTCTTCGTACTGTTCTTTTTCGATGGTGGACAAGCGTCCGTCGAACGAAAGGTCGCAGTCAAGCAGCCCTGAGAGTTTCATATCGTCAAGTGGCACAATATCCGACACAGAGTTGATGTCAATTTTTCCAATAAAATGACCAGTCACCTGCGGATCGCTTTCGGGCGTTTTAACGTGCGCTTCGGCGTTGAACGGATTGCCCGCCATCGTAAAGCCGAATTTATTCACATCAACGGTAGTGCGGTCGAACACCACGCCATCGTAAAATACTTTTACGTCGATGTTGATGTTTTCAACCGACTTGGGCAAATCGGGATACTTAAACATGGCGTTGGTAACGTTCAAAGTTAAATCGACATTGGGTGTTTGTGTATCGTTCAGCACACCTTTTACCGCGCCGTTCAGCGCAAGCGATCCTGCGGTTTGCACCGATGCAAAATCCTTCATGTAAATGGCAGGAACGAGCGAGAGCAGACTTTTGAAGTCGGTTTTTTCGGTTGCAAATGAGATGTCCATCGCAATATCTTCGGTGGGTATTTTCACGTCGCCCGCAAATTTCAGTACAATGTCGTTCAACTGAAACTTGTTGTCTTTAAATGCAAACGCCATGTTCTTGATGTCGGCGTCGATTTCAGAATCGAACCGCAACGCGGCACTGTTTACCAGCCGCACGCCGTCCATCCAGAAATCGGCACCTGCAATGTTGAGTGCCAAACCCAACACAGCATTGTCCATCGACATATCGCCATGAAGTAAAAAGTTAAGATTTCCGAGTTTAGCCATCATCTTTCCGTCCTCGTCGTTGTAGGCAATGACAGCGTCGCGAATTTCAAATTTCTGGAGCGCAACGCCAATGTTAGGAGCGGCGGTTACAGCAGTATCCTCCTCCTCAACAGTGTCGGTGGGCTTTATAATGTCCCAGTTTGCCTTTCCGCTTTCCAAAACGTGTGCGTTAATTTTCGCCTTGTCGAGTAAAATCGATTTCACCTTGATGTTTTCGAGCGTAATCACGCTCTTTAAATTAACGGTAAGGCTCAACAGGTCGAAAGCCACCAGCGTGTCGCCCTCAAACTCGTCTGTTCCTATCACCGAAAGGTCTTCTAAAGCCACATAAGCGTTGGGAAAGTTGCGAATGAACGACAGTTTAAGGTCAGTAAAATCAACTTTAGCCGTCAGCATGTTGTTGATTTCCTTTTTAGCAAACTCCATAATTTTTCCTTTGAACAAAACAGGAGTAACCAGCAGCAGCACTAAGATTACTGCAATAGCTATAAAAAAGATTTTCAGAAATTTTTTCATATCACGTTTTATGTTTAAATGTTTAGAGTGAATTTGCGGCAAAGATAATGAATTTATAACAATAATGCGACGAAATGTTTTGGGAAAATATTTCCACTATCAAACAATTTAAAATATTTGCTATATACTCTATTCCCTCAGGGACGAAACGTCTTTAAGTTGAGATTTTGATATTTCATATATAAAATTGACAGGAATTTAGACGCTGTTTGAATTATTATCCCTCTTCGGAATTTGCTGTAATGCAAAATATACACATCCTGCGGATTGATAAAACATTCCTGAATCTTTGCTCTTTGTGCCACATTTTTATCCACAAGCGTAAGAGCGAAAAAGGGCTTAAAATTTTTTGCCTGTTGTATTACTTCATACAATGGCATGATTTTGTGGATAGTGATTAAAAATAAAGATGAATAAAATAAGATGGTCGATTTTTAAACCTTTCATTCCAAATCTTTGATTTTAATCAAATCAAAAAATCCCGCCATCTAACAGGTTTTAAATATTACAAATACGACACGCGATGCAATCGTGTGTCGTAAGGTTTTTCACTGTTTCAAAAAATTCTCATATCCTGCAAAAAAATCAATGAGCATGGCTTCAACCCCTTTACTGGTGATGGTGCCCCCTGATATGGCGTCCACTTCGTGGAGGGCAGTTTCGGGCGCCTTGCCTTTGTTGATGGCAATGGACGCCAGTTTACCGTCATTATCGAAAAGCTGCTTGCCCTGAAACTGTTGCTGAAAGGCGGGCTTGTCAATTTCGGCGCCCAATCCGGGGGTTTCGCCTTTATGTCCGAAAGTAGCGCCGTAAATGGTGTTTTTATTATCGTCGAGCGAAATGTATCCCCAAATGGGGCCCCACAGCCCAGTGCCACGTACCTGAAGAATGTATTTCAGTTCGCCGCTTTCCAACCGCGCTTCGTAAATGGGATAGGCGCGGTTACCTGCCGTTTTGCGTAGCTCTTTTGCCATATCTACCGCAAATGCGTCGTCATCCACTTTGTTACCAATAGAATCGACTATGTAACTCGACGCGCCGATAATTTTGTCGAACATCGCTTCAGCATTGTCGCTTGTGGTTTTGATGTTAATTGATCTCAGAATATCGCGTTTTTTGGCAATCTCTTCGTTTTTTGCCTGTTGCGGACGCAGTCCCTGCGATACAAATGCCAGCAGCGCAGCAACAACAATTACCAGTGCCGAAGCATATATAAATGTATAAATATTTCCCTGCTTATTCATGTCTGTGTTTTTTAATGGTTATCCTTTAATGGCGATTGAACGTTTCATACGGCGTTTGATATTGGCATTGACTACAAACCAGTCGATGAGCGGTGCAAAAGTGTTCATCAATAAAATGGCAAGCATCACGCCTTCGGGATAGGCGGGGTTGAATACCCTGATGAGGATGGCAAATGCGCCAATCAGAAATCCGTAAATCCATTTGCCTGTTTCGGTGCGCGTTGCCGACACGGGGTCGGTTGCCATAAAGACGGCTCCAAAGGCAAATCCGCCCAAACAGAGGTGATGAATGGCTGAAACCTGCATCAACGGCGTGGTTCCGATGGCATTGAACAGCAAAGCTGTCAGAAATCCGCCCATAAATACCGAAAGCATTACTTTCCAACTTCCGATGCCTGTGTAAATGAGCAATGCTGCGCCCAAAAGGATGAGCAGCGTGGAGGTTTCGCCGATTGACCCTGGTATAACGCCCAGAAAGCTGTCCCACAGCGACGGAATTTCGTTGCCATTGGCTGCATCAGCTAAAGCAGTTGCGCCCGAAAATCCGTCCACAATACCTTCGCCTTTGGTTAAACCGTGAATCCACACTTTGTCGCCCGACATCTGCGAGGGATAGGCAAAAAAGAGAAATGCCCGTG
>JAITVO010000341.1 GCA_031285765.1 Cytophagaceae bacterium
ACCTCTAAAAACTCAAAGTTCGAGGCTTGCGAGGCGATAAAAGCGCAGTTTACATGAACGTAAATGAGCATTTTATCGTCCGAAGCATAACGAAGAAAGTGGAGTTTTTAGAGGTTCCCATAACTGATATTACGCACTGGCTTGAATTGAGAACTGGCGCAAGTCAAAAGCCATATTTCCATAACCACAAGCGAAAGAAGCGTTACCCTTATATTATCCCTGCGTTTTATTTATACTTTCCTAAATATTTGCATGTATGTTATCGTAGAATGTAGAGAGGACACGCACTGCCTTTACATCCCTCCCCCGAATAAATCTTGAGGTTATACAGCGAATATGCCTAACAACGCTGTAAATAAATATGGATTACATAACATAAATTCATAAACTTCATTCCTAAATTCCTTAATTCCCTCATTTCCCAATTCTTTCATCCCTCAATTCCTCAATTTCTTAATTTCTTTCCTTACCTTTGCTCCCACATTGCTGTCAAAAAACAGCGGCAACACAAACTAATACAATCCGTACAGTTTCATGACATATACGCCCGTTCAACTCGCATCAATGATGGATGCCCGCCTCTGTGGAAATTCACCGCAAGGTATATCGCTGCTGATAATCGACAGCCGCATGGTTTTTAATCCGCATGAATCACTCTTTTTTGCCCTCAAAGGCAGTAGCCACAACGGGCACTCGTTTATTGCCGAACTTTACAACAGTGGCGTCCGCAATTTTGTTGTGTCCGATACATATATTATATCCGAAAACCACACTGACGCCAATTTTTACCATGTTTCCAACGTGTTGCGCGCATTGCAGGGGCTGGCAGCGGCTCATCGACGGAGGTTCAGCCTGCCTGTGCTCGCCATTACGGGGAGCAACGGAAAAACAATCGTAAAAGAGTGGCTTTCGCAGATGATTGCCGACACACAACGCCTTGTCCGCTCACCGCGAAGCTACAACAGTCAGGCAGGTGTGCCGCTTTCGGTGTGGCAACTCAACGCCGACGCCTCGCTCGCCATCTTTGAAGCTGGCATCAGCCAAACCGGTGAAATGGAGCATCTCGAAACCATCATTCGACCCACATTCGGACTGTTTACCAACTTGGGAACCGCACATCAGCAACACTTTGCATCGCAGGAACATAAGCTGCGCGAAAAACTGCTTCTTTTTAAAGATGCCGAAACCATTTTTTACTGCAAAGATCACCATTTGGAAGATACAATGATTCGCCAAATGTACGCCAACCGCAAATTAATTACGTGGGGACAGAGTTCCGACGCCGATTTGCGCATTACCGCCATCCAGCATCGAAACCAAACTGCCATTACAACCATGTGGAACGGCAGTCAATACGTGTGGCTGCTTCCGTTTGAGGACGCCGCTTCAATAGAAGATGCGCTCCACGCCCTGTTGTTTCTGCTTTACAGAGGATACGATGCCGAGTATCTCAGCAACAGGCTTACCATGCTTCAACCCGTCGGGATGCGTATGGAACAGAAGCAGGGAGTGGGTGGAGCGCTGCTTATCAACGACAGTTACAACTCCGACTTTACGTCGCTCGAATTGGCGCTCGACTTCCTGAACCAGCAGGGGCGGCAAAAGGGAATGAAGCGCACGCTCATCCTTTCGGACATCCTGCAAAGCGGCATCCCAGACGCCGAACTCTACCCAAAAGTTGGCGCACTGATAAAAACAAACGGTATTAACCGATTAATTGGCGTCGGCAAAGTTATCACCTCTTTTGCCGACGCCTTTAGCGGCAGCAATGCGCAGTTTTTTGGCAACACCGACCAATTGCTCGCTGCCCTGCCCCATCTTTCGTTTACCCGCGAAGCCGTTCTCATCAAAGGCGCCCGCACATTTGAGTTTGAGCGCATTGTATCCCTGCTCGAAACAACGCGGCACAGCACCGTTCTCGAAATAAATCTCAACGCGCTTATCAACAATCTCAACGCCTTTCGCTCGCGTTTCAATACCGACACAAAAATGCTTGCAATGGTAAAAGCATTTGGTTACGGAAGCGGTTCGCACGAAATTGCAGGCGCCTTGCAGCATCACAAAGTCGATTATCTTGGCGTGGCTTTTGCCGATGAAGGAATAGATTTGCGCCGTGCCGGAATTGCGCTACCCATCATTGTTATGAACCCCGAAGAAAGCAGCTTTGCGCTGATGCCGCAATACAATCTGGAGCCCGAAATCTACAGTTTTCACACGCTGCACACGTTCCACAACGCAATGGAACGCGAGGGTGCGAGCAACATCCTCATCCATCTTAAAATTGATACAGGCATGAACCGTCTTGGCTTTCGCGATGATGACGAAATTGACCATTTGGCAGCCGAACTTCGGCAAATGCAGCGTCTGCGGGTAAAGTCGGTATTTTCGCATCTCGCGGCGAGCGATGCACCTCACCACGACAGCTTCACGCACCAACAAATTGCCCGTTTCAGCCAAGCCTGCGAGCGGCTAAGTAAGGCGATTGGCTACACATTTTGGCGGCACATCCTTAATTCGGCAGGCATAGAGCGTTTTCCCGAAGCGCACTTCGACATGGTGCGACTCGGTATTGGTTTGTACGGCATTGGCACCGCCGGCATACAGCTCGAAAATGTTGCCACGCTCAAAACCTGCGTTTCGCAAATAAAAGACGTTCGCCCCAACGAATCGGTTGGATATGGACGCACGCAGCGCTTAACCGCAGGCGGAGCAGTAGCCATTATTCCCATCGGTTATGCCGACGGACTGAACCGTCGCCTTAGTTGCGACGTTGGTAAAGCGCTTATTCACGGCAGGCTTGCGCCGATAGTCGGCAACATCTGCATGGACATGTGCATGATTGACATCTCCGACATCCACAACGTAAAAGAAGGCGACGAAGTAATCATTTTTGGCGACGACTATCCCGTTACCAATCTCGCCCAACAGTTAGATACCATTCCCTACGAAATTTTGACAGGAATTGGACGACGAGTGAAAAGAGTTTATTTTAAAGAGTAGAAAAATAATAACGAATGAAAAATAATAACGAATGAAAAATAACAAACCAAATAAGCCTTATATGAATAAAAAAGTAACCATTGCCGAAAGGCTTACACTATGGAAAGGCACCCTGCGCCGCCTGTCGATGCATCTTTTCAACAAAAAGCAGCTTCGCAAAGGTATTGCATCCCGACAGGGCGAATGTATCAGATGCGGAATGTGCTGCAGGCTTACATTTAATTGCATGTGGCTTACATTCGACAGTGAAGGCCAATCGACGTGCAGGAAGTACAATGCAATTCGACCGGTAAATTGTCATCACTTTCCAATTGACCGGCGCGACATACGCGACCGTAACATCATTTCGGACTGCAAATGCGGTTACTACTTTGATGAATAAAAAGAGAAATGAGAAAATTTGCGATTTGCAAATTGCAAATTACGGAATAAGGTTCCCTTAATCCATTAATGCAGTTGCGCGGATGGCAGGAGCAGGGGCGCTCGGGCACTACGGTTCTGCGAACTTATTTATTTCAATATTTTTGAACTGGATTGTGCCGCCTTCACTTTGCAAACCGATGAAACCGCCGAATGGAGATACCTGTTCGGCGCTGTTTTGCAATACATCATTCACATAATACCAAATTTGCCCGTTATTCGACACAATGCGATAGCGGTTCCATTCGCCGACAGGCTTCTCGGATGAGTTTTTCGTCCGGCTAATTGATGAAACCCAGTTGTCGCCATCATTTATCCAGTATTGCTTGCCGTTGATGGTGGCTTTGGCGCCGGCATTCATCAAAACAAAGTTGCCCGCATTTTGATGTTGCAACTGCGCTTCGATGCAATGTGGCCAAACTGTATCGGATTCGGCAATATGGAGCAAAACGCCGCTGTTTGCCGGTTCTTCTGCCCAACGCCATTCGAGCGTAAGCTCAAAGTTTTTGTATTTCTCCAGTGTTCTTATGTAACCAAAGGGTGTGCCTGTTACATGCAATACTTCTTCGGATACAAAAAATACCTCGTGAGGCTGTTTCGAGTTGTCGGAAAGAACAATTTTCCAGTTATCCAGATTTTTGCCGTTAAAAAGCTGTACAGTTTTTTGTGCAGATGCATTTGCACAAAACATAATTAAAAGTGCAAAAAAGAAAATTTTCATAACTAAAATGTTTACAGTTGTTTTTTATGATGCTCAAAGTTTTTTTTGAATTTACAGTTGAAAATTAATCTGTTATGCCCTTTCGAGCAATGAATTTAGCGAGCATAACATCGGCAGGCAACGCTTCGCTCGCCTGTTGTTATTGAATGTTAAGCCTTCTCAAGGCTCTAAAAAACATACTGCTTAACATCATTCATCAATTCATCAATTTCCACATACATTAAATTTCTTCGTTCTTTTTCTAAACATCGAACTCCAATGCCATTCCCGCCTTAAAATTAAATGCGCCGTTGATATAAACAGGATGCCCGTTAACAAAAGTGTGCGTAATTTTGTTTGTAAACGATGTGCCGGCAAATGGCGACCATTTGCATTTGTAAAGAACCGATTCGTCTTCAACTGTTTCGGGCAAATTGGGATGAACAAGAACCAAATCGGCATAATATCCTTTTCGGATAAAACCGCGTTTCGCAATTCGGAACAGCTTTGCAGGCGCATGGCACATTTTTTCGATAACCATCTCTTTGGTAAATACTCCGTTGTTTGTCATCTCCAACATCGCGCAAAGCGAATGTTGAATAAGCGGTCCACCCGAAGGCGCTTTAAAGTAACTTTGCTGCTTTTCGGCAAGCGTATGGGGTGCATGGTCGGTAGCAACCACATCGAGGCGGTTGTTGATAAGTGCATTGCGTAACGCCTCGCGGTCGCCCGATGTTTTGATGGCAGGATTCCATTTAATGCGCGAGCCAAGCAAGTTGTAAAACGAATCGTCGAACCACAAATGATGCACGCATACTTCGCCTGTAATTTGTTTATCTTCGAGCGGAACATTGTTCGACAGTAACAACATTTCGCGGGCTGTTGACAGGTGCAACAAATGCAAACGGCTGTTATGTTTCAGCGCAAGTTCAACAGCTATCGACGCCGAGCGATAACAGGCTTCTTCGTTTCGTATAAGAGGGTGATACAAAAAAGGAATTGCCTCGCCATATTGACTGCGAAAATGTTCGGTATTGGCTTTTATGATATTTTCGTCTTCGCAATGCGTTGCAATAAGCATTTTTGTTTCTTTAAAAATGTCATTGAGCGTTTGCGAGTTGTCCACCAGCATATTTCCGGTCGACGAACCCATAAAGACTTTAATTCCGCACACTTTTGAGGCATCAACATTCAGCAGTTCGCGCAAATTTTGATTGGTTGCCCCAATGTAAAACGAATAGTTTGCCGGCGAGTACCTTGATGCTGTATCAATTTTTTTTTCGAGATCGGCAATTGTAGTTGTTTGCGGATTTGTGTTGGGCATTTCCATAAACGACGTAACGCCTCCCGCAACAGCAGCTCGCGATTCGGTAGCCATGTCGCCTTTATGGGTAAGTCCCGGCTCGCGAAAATGCACCTGGTCATCAATAACACCCGGTATCAAATATTGATTGGCAGCATCAATCACAAAATCGGCAGCGGGCAACGCATCTTCAGCTATAAATATGTTTTCGATATACTTATTGTTGATAAGAACGCTTCCTTTAAAGGAATTACCTTCATTAATGATAGTTGCGTTTGTAATTAATAATGTGCTCATAAAAATGGAAGTTTCCGGTTCAAAATTAAATGCTCACATTCCACATTGAACTCGAAATATTGAACATTGAACCGATTTTGCTTTGCAAAGGAACAAAATATTTTCATATTATTGTACAATGCAGTATAGGGAATCTCTAAAAACTCAAAGTTCGAGGCTTGCGAGGCGATAAAAGCGCAGTTTACATGAAGGTAAATGAGCATTTTATCGTCCGAAGCATAACGAAGAATTTGGAGTTTTTAGAGATTCCCTATATTGTTTTTGCGATTGGTGTTGTTATATGCAGTAAACCAATTAAAAAAACACAAAATTGAAGATGCAATAAGTAATGATATTATGCACATCACCGTTATTTGCAACCACATTAGGCATTTTAAAAAGAATAAATCCATAATTATCTGTAATGTTGCAGTAGAAACGTACAGCCATACATCTCTGCATATACCGCCAATTAAGCAGAGGAGATCACGCAGAGTTTTGCACTTCTGTTTCGCCATGCCATTATACAAATCTTGGGTTATGTATGTAGAAATGCCTAATGTCGTTATCAAAAATATAGCCATTTCGTAACATCAATAAATATATTCGGAAAATGAATGATTGATTTTGGCTTTAGCCAACAGATAAAGTATGAAAGGTGAGTTGTCTTTAGTCAAAACTACTTTATGTACAACAGTTGTTGCATTTTACAAAGAGGTATAGTGAATAATTATACTCAAACAAAAATGGTTTGCAAATAACAGAGGACTCCAGTTTTAACTGTTCAGTTTTATTTATTGACAAGGGGATTAATCCCCTTGCTGCTTTTATTCGCAAAACAATTCTGTTTGAGTATA
>JAITVO010000345.1 GCA_031285765.1 Cytophagaceae bacterium
AAGTACCCAACATAAATTAATTGATACAATCTTTTACCACAAAGTTCGCAAAGAACACACAAGGTTCACAAAGGCATAGTGTCCTTTGTGAACAACTTTGTGCTCATTGTGGTTTACTTGTTGTGTAAATTAATTTTTGATTCATACTTAATGATTACCATATATTTATATCAACATGCTTTTTGAAACACAACCGTTTTTTTGTGCGTTTGCCCTAACCGTGAGTTTTGATGTTTGGTTCGTATTTCTTTTTTTTGTAACATTGTCCCTGATTTTATAAACAATTCTATTGTGAACTCAAATATACAGCATACCATTTCTGTTTCCGAAAAGTCCGAAGTATTTCTTGATGTGGAACAAATTATAGGAAACAAAAACCCGAAACTGCTTAAAATAATTCCCCGTTTTGTGGTGAGTTATCTCAAACGTATTCTTCATCAGGACAACCTCAACGGTTTTATTAATAGAAACAAACATAAAAAAGGCGTGGAATTTGCCCAAGCTGCTCTTGATAACTATGGTGTATCGTTTACTACACGGGGATTGGAAAACGTTCCCGACGAAGGACGTTTTATCTTTGCATCGAACCACCCGCTTGGCGCAATGGACGGAATTGCATTCATTGTAGCAGTTAGCCAAAAATTCAAGAATATGAAATTCCCTGTAAATGATATTCTAATGAGCATTAAGAGTCTTGACAATATCTTTATCCCTATTAACAAACACGGGGCAAATTCAAAGAACGCTGCGCGGCAAATGGTTGAAGCATACGGCTCGAATGAACAAATGCTGATGTTTCCCGCAGGTTTGTGCAGTCGCAAACAGAAAGGCAAAATTATAGACCTTGACTGGAAGAAGAACTTTATTAACAAAGCGATTGATTACAAGCGCGACATTATTCCTGTTCACATCAATGGGCGTAATACCAACTTTTTTTACAATTTGGCAAACTTCCGCAAAGCGATAGGAATAAAAGCAAACATCGAAATGCTCTTTCTTGTTGATGAACTGTACAAACAAAATGGCACAAACCTTATCATTACCTTTGGTAAACCCGTTTCGTGGACAACACTGAGCCTCGAAAAAGACAAAGCAAAAAGCGCCCAAAAACTCAAAAAAATTACTTACGGGCTGAAAAGTTGAAAATTCAAAGTTGGATTTGCAATCATTAACCAGCAACTCGTGTTACACAGTAATTTTTTACGATGTTTAAAGTTCTGCAAAGACATTTGTGGATAATACAATAAACGATAGGACAGAATAATTCAGTAATGAAAATTTTTATTAAAACGCCATCGCAACTCGCTATAATATTGTATTTTTGCACCGTATTACAAAAGTAATTGTTAGCAGATTAAATATGATTGATAATTTAGACCTTAAATTGGATGAAAAGATTTCATCCACCGGAAAATTTAAAAACGAAGGCTACCACGACGATCCTTACCTTCGCGCTTTGATAACCAAACACGAAAACATCCCTACACGTATCTACAAATCGGCAACCGAAGGTTCAAAAGCCATTGCCGGTGAAGTTGCAGGCATTATCCGCCAAAAGGAAGCCAATCGCGAGAAGTGTGTGATTGGGCTTGTTGCAGGCTCGGCGCCCACCGAAGTTTATGCCGAACTCATACGCATGCACCGCGAAGAGGGCTTGAGTTTTAAAAATGTAATTATTTTTGCAGCCGTTGAATACTATCCCATTAATCCCGGCGCACTTCAAAGTTTTGAACGCAGCCTGCGCGACAAATTTTTGAAACATATTGACATTCCCGAACAGAATATCGTTTCGCTGAACGTTGCTGCCGGGCAGGAGGAGGTTTACGAATTTTGCCGCAATGTTGAAATGAAGATTGAACGGCTCGGCGGAATTGATATTCAGATTTTGGGCATTGGACCTACAGGGCACATTGCATTGAATGAACCCGGCTCGGCAGCAAACTCGCTCACACGACTGGTTTCGCTCGACGACATTACCCGCACCATTGCTGCATCCGACTTTTTGGGTAAAGATGATGTTCCGCGAAAAGCAATCACGCTTGGGATTAAAACCATTATGCAGTCGAAAAAAGTGCGGCTAATTGCATGGGGCGAAGGAAAAGCGTCAATACTGAAACGCGCCATTGAAGGCGATATGATTGAAGATGTGCCGGCTTCGCTGCTGCAAAAACATCCCGACACACGGGTAATTATGGATGCCGCCGCCGCTGCCAAACTCACGCGCGTTGAAACGCCATGGCTGATTGATTCTGTTATTTGGGACGACAGATTAGTACGAAAAGCTACAGTATGGTTGTGCCAAAAACTGGGAAAACCGATTCTGAAACTCACCGACCGCGACTATACCGACAACGGAATGGGCGATTTGCTTACAGAACGCGGAACAGCCTACCAGATAAACATTCAGGTGTTTAACGAACTTCAGCATACCATTACCGGATGGCCCGGCGGAAAGCCCAATGCCGACGATACCCACCGTCCCGAAAGGAAATTGCCATTCCCGAAAAGGGTATTGATTTTCAGTCCTCACCCTGACGACGACGTTATTTCGATGGGAGGAACCATGTTGCGACTTGTTGACCACGGGCACGATGTGCACATGGCGTATCAGGTTTCGGGAAACCTTGCCGTAAGCGATTCGGATGTGTTGCGATACCTCGATTTTGTTCACGATTACAGTGCGATGGTTGAAGGCGAGGATACCACAACGCTTGAACAGGAACACGACCGCATACGGGAGTTCATCAAAAACAAAAAGCACGACACGATTGACCTTCCGCAAGTACGAACCATCAAAGGTTTGATACGGATGGGCGAAGCAAAAGCCGCCTGCCGCTATGCCAATGTAAAAGACAGGAATGTTCATTTTTTGATGATGCCTTTTTACGAAACAGGCGGCGTTGAGAAAAAACCGCTTGGCATCGAAGATGTTAAAATTGTTGCCGACATCATACGGGAGGTGAAACCCCATCAGATTTATGCCGCCGGCGACCTCTCAGATCCGCACGGAACACACCGCGTTTGCCTCGACGCCATTTTTGCCGCCATCGAAGAGTTGAAAAGCGAAGCATGGATGAACGATTGCTGGGTATGGCTCTATCGCGGCGCTTGGCAGGAGTGGGATATTCATCAGATAGAAATGGCAGTACCCATCAGTCCCGACGAGTTGATGCGCAAGCGAAACGCCATCTTCAAGCACCAGTCGCAGAAAGACGGCGCCATGTTTCTGGGAAGCGACAGTCGCGAGTTTTGGCAGCGCTCCGAAGAACGCAATCGTGGAACTGCCCGCACTTACAATGAACTGGGTATGGCAGAGTATGAAGCGTTTGAAGCATTTGTGCGCTACGAATTTTAAGATGAAATTCAACGTTCCGAGTTCAAAGTTTGCAAATTTAACTTTGAACTCGGAACGTTAATGTGGTTATTTTTTTATCATTTTATTGGCTACAGAGGTGGTTTTTGGTAAAATATGTATTTATCATTATTGCAATTCGCCATAATACCAAGGTTATGTTAATGAAATATACTCCAACAAAAATGGTTTGCAAATAACAGTGGATTTCAGTTTTTAACTGTTCAGTTTTATTTATTGACAAGGGGATTAATCCCCTTGTTGCTTTTATTCGCAAATCAATTCTGTTTGAGTATA
>JAITVO010000107.1 GCA_031285765.1 Cytophagaceae bacterium
GGGGTGAGGAAAAAAATACAAAAACACTTGCATCGTATTATTTTATTCCCCACATTCGGCACGCCGAATTTTTTTCTCGAAAAGTTGTAGTAGAAGAAAGTTCCGACACATGGTGTGGCTGGTGTCCGTGTGGAATGATAGGAATGGCATATATGAAAGTAGGCAATTCTATTTTCCAAAAAGTTTTATTGCATTTGATGCAAACAGTTTTGTTACGCTGTCAGCGTATGAGCGCGACACAGGAATTGTGTGTGTGCACAAATTGTCCATAAAAAGTTGAACACTGCCTTTTTCGCTTTTCATCATTTTTACATGGTTAATATTTACAGTAAAAGAGCGATGGCAACGAAGCAACGGGAAGTCTTTCAATTCCTGTTCCAACTGTTTTAATGTGTTTCGCAACAGATACGATTTTGCTTTTCCGTCGGTTTCGCAATAAATTGTAACATAATTGTCGTTAGCCTGAAGAAATATTACATCGGCAGTTTTCAATGTAATGCGCAAAATACCCCTTACATCTTTAAATGGAATAAAAGAGGCATTGTTGTTCAACTGACGATTCATTTTTTCGAGCATCATTTTTTTCTCTTGCCACGCAAAAAAAAGCAAACTGATAAGATAAGGTATCAACAGTATTGATGATGTATTTTGAACGGCATTGTAAACAAGCACGGCAAACGGACGTATGTCGTGGAGCGCTAACTTCTCTATCAGTGCGTAAAGAATGGCCATAAACAGAATTTCGCCCGCAATCATCGTAATATAATAAATAACGGTAACAGTATGACGCCGCTTTACCGCAAACATAATCAGTCGGCTGGCGAGTACAACAAGCATTCCCGAAAGAACCAGAATGCCCGATGCCAGCGAAAATACTCCATGCGTAACATCGTACCACTGATCGGCGCCAAATGGTTTATAAAGATTAATAAACGCATACGCAAAAACAGTAGTAAAACAAATCTGGATAACACTGTTTTTTTTACTGATAAAGTAATCCGGAATAATTTTGCTCATCGTCGTAAGTTGAAAATTATTTTTCGGCAAATATAATTAAAGATTGGCAATGTAGAAAACGATACAAAAATTGTTGGACTCATTCACCTCAAAAGCGTGAATTTCGCCCCACAGCCAATGTCATTCACCCCACAATGCTTGCGTTTACTGCTTTTTGCACACACCGCATTGATTTATGCCGTTACTTTGCAGGCTCAAACAATTATTTTTTTGACATGATGTTTTTAAGCGAACTGACCAACAATCTTAAAGGAAAATTCAATCTCGACAATTCGGTTTATGCTGTTTCGGACAGGGTGAACTGTTTTACGTTTGAGTTTTCGTCCGATTTTTCGTTCCGCTACAGCGACGAGGATAAACGGCTGAAAATATGCATGGCTGACGAAGATGAGCTTGACGACGGCGAAATTGAAAATAAAACGTTCCGCTATGCTGTGTTTGCGCCTTCGAATGTTCAAAATTTCGGACACGCAATCATATTGCTGCACGGATTGAACGAGCGCAAATGGGAAAAATATCTTCCGTGGGCGCACCATCTTGTGATGCAAACCGGCAAACCTGTTATTCTGTTCCCCATTGCCTATCACATGAACCGTTCGCCCAAAACGTGGACATCGCCACGATTGATGTCGAAATTTGCATCGTTTCGCAAGAATATGATTCCTTCATTGGAAGACAGTTCGTTTGCAAATGTTGCAATTAGCTTTCGGATGGATAACTTTCCCGAATTTTTCTCCATTTATGGGATTCAAACCTACTTTGATGTAATTAAACTGGCATCGCAAATAAAAGAGGGAGTGTTTGATTTATTTGATAAAAACTGCAAAATCAATTTTTTTGCTTATTCGATAGGTGCGTTGCTTACCGAAACGTTGCTGATGTCGAATCCAAAGCAGTTGTTTTCGACCAGCAAGGCATTCTTTTTTTGCGGAGGTTCAACATTTGACAGGATAAACGGAGTTTCGCGTTCGATTATGGACAGTCAAGCCTTTAATCAGCTTCAAAGCTATGTTACAAAGCAACCGCCGCTATCGAAAGAGAAAATAGAAGTGCCCGAACAGCAACATTTCCTTTTGCCCGAAGGATGGAAAGCATTTATGGCAATGAGCAACTTTAAGGGAAAACTTGCCGCGTATCGCAACAAGGCTTTGAAACGACTGCGTAAACGAATTAATGCCATCGGATTAAAGGACGACAGCGTGATTCCCGGAACGGCAATCAGGGAAACGCTTTCTGGCGTCAGAAAAAAGCGTCGCGCCAACGTGGATATCATTGATTTTCCTTTTCAATACAGCCATGAAATGCCGTTTCCGGTTAATAACAGTAAAATAGAGGAAATTGTGAGCCATGCATTTCATTCTGTTTTCAGAAAAGCAGCAATGTTTCTGTCGTAATTAGCAATTACGAGTTGTTGATAAATATTGTCGGGAAATGTTTCTGAGTAACATGAGTTATTAACTTTCAACTTTCCATTCTCAATTCAAAGAATCCAGTCCCTGCGAGAGTGTTATATGTTATAATTTCAATGATTATTTAATATTTGGATGGCAGTTTGGTGTTATTTACATGTAATCAAAGCAATACTCCACATAAAAATTAAAAATATTTGATTTAACAGTCAAGATTGCTCATTCTGTTTTGCCATTTCCAAAAACAAAATTAATTTTGCAGCCTGAAAAATATAACAAGATAATATAAACTGAAATTAATGGGACGCGCATTTGAATACAGGAAAGCCCGCAAGCTGAAACGCTGGGGAAACATGGCTAAAACTTTTACACGTATAGGACGAGAGATTATTAATGCTGTAAAATCGGGCGGACCCGACCCTCATTCAAATCCTCGACTGCGGGTGCTGATGCAAAATGCAAAAGCCGCCAATATGCCCAAAGAAAACGTGGAACGCGCCATCAAAAAGGCTACCTCGAAGGAGCAAACCGATTACAAAGAGCTGGTTTACGAAGGTTACGGACCTTATGGCATCGCAATTATGGTTGAAACCGCTACCGATAATCCTACCCGCACGGTTGCCAATGTCCGCAGTTATTTTAACAAACTCGGAGGCTCGCTCGGCACTTCGGGAAGCGTAGATTATATGTTTGAACACAAATGCAATTTTAAAGTAAAACAAAAAGAGGGCGTCGATTTGGAAGAACTCGAACTGGAACTGATTGATTCGGGCGTTCAGGAAGTTTTTGCCGAAGAGGATTCTATTATGATTTATGGCGACTTTGAAGCATTTGGCCCAATTCAGAAATATTTTGAAGAAAACGGTTACGAAATCATCAATGCCGAATTTGAACGAATCCCGCAGGATACAAAAACGCTTACAGAAGAGCAGGTTGCCGATGTGGAAAAACTGCTGAACAAGTTTGAGGATGACGACGATGTAACAAACGTTTTTCATAATATGGCATAAAATAAAAATTTGCAACGTTAAATGATTTGTATGTTTTTCGTTTGTTAAATATAAATTATTACTTTTGAGGGCTTTTTTTGATACGGTGTTGTTGCCTGTTTTTCCGAAAGGAAGATAACCAAATGCTGTTTTATCGAAGAAAGCACAGTCGGGTAAATGTTTTTATTAAATAGAATCAAACAATTTTATATCACTCCTATGGAAAATACTATTTTAGTAGCGTACGATTTTTCTGATGTTGCAATGGACGCCGTTGCACATGCTGTTTTTTTGTCCAAAAAGCTCAATACTGGAGTAACTTTGTTGCACATCGCAAAAAAAGCCGATGAAGTGCCCGAAATGGAAGCACAGTTGCAAACTGAAGCCACAAAAATCAATGAGATTTACAATGTGATGCCCGAAACCGTAGTAAGAGAAGGAACCATATTCAAAACAATCAACGAAGTAGCCCACGAAATGGAATGTATGATGGTTGTAATGGGTACGCACGGCATGAAAGGACTTCAAAAACTGACCGGTAGCTGGGCGCTGAAAGTGATTGTAGGTTCTAAAGTGCCGTTCCTTGTGGTTCAGGCGCCTCCCCGACCAATGGCTGACATGAAAAAGGTTGTTTTTCCTGTTGATTTTAAATCGGAAAACAAGCAGAAGTTGAAATGGGCGCAATTTATGTCACAATTTTTCGACTCAAAGGTATTTTTGTTTTCGGCTACGTCAAAAGATGGCGTTGTTGAATCGCGTACAAAAGCCAATCTGGTTTTCAGCAAATCGTTTCTCGAAGAAAACCGTATTGACTACGAACTGGTGCTCTCGCCCGACACATCGGTATTCAGTCAGGAAATTATTGACTTTGCCGAAAAGCAGGAAGCCGATATGATTATCATTATAACAACCCGCGACATCGCTTTCCACGATTACATACTGGCAGCGCACGAGCAGTATATGATTGCCAATGCCGCAAAGATTCCTGTACTGGTTATCAATCCGCGAACCGACCTGATGAGATACGGTTACGGAAACTTCGGATGATTGTTTGCTGTTTGAATTAACAGTCATCGAAACCACGAAATTGCTGTAGCTGGTGTTTTATATTTTTGGCATCACGAAAAAAAAGCATCAAAGTAATTACATTTTGAGATGATTACCTGAACATTGTAACCCCTTATACTTTTCGCAGTATCGGGGGTTTATTTTTACAAAAAATTAGAACAGTACAATATTTAAACATCACATTTCGTTATACACAGAAAAAATGCAGTTAGTATTTGCCACACATAATGAACACAAACTTCGAGAACTTCAGGATATTTTAGGATGTAAAACCGAACTGTTGAGTTTAAACGATTTGAATATCAACGAAGAAATTGAAGAAACAGGATGTACGCTCAAAGAAAACGCTTTGATTAAAGCGCAATTCGTTTATCGCAGGTTTCGCAAAGATGTTTTTGCCGATGATACAGGATTGGAAATTGACGCACTCAATGGCGAGCCGGGCGTATTTTCGGCGCGGTATGCAGGCGACGACAAAAACGCGGTCAAAAACATGCAGAAAGTTATTAATTTAATGGCAGGAGCAAAAAATCGAAAGGCACGCTTCAAAACAGTAATTGCGCTGATTGTTGAAGGACGCGAATACTTTTTTGAAGGAATTGTGAATGGCAAAATACTTGATGCGCCCGCAGGAAACTGTGGTTTTGGCTACGACCCAGTCTTTATGCCCGACGGATACCCGTGTACGTTTGCACAAATGGATTCGGAAACAAAAAACAGCATCAGCCACAGAGGAAAAGCCGTGAGGCAACTTATTGATTTTATTAACAAACTTCCCGTTCAATCATAACACATCCATCTTACCGAAATGAAAAAGATATTTTTATTGTTTTTGCTTGCGCCATCTGTTTTACTTTCGCAAAACGAGGCTTTGCGAATGGGCGAATGGCGGCATCACTTCTCGTTTCGCGATTGCTTTGCCATTATCGAAACCAATGAGGGAAACATTGTAGGCGCCACACGAATGGGGCTTGTGGAGTACGACCAAAACAACCAGACACTGACTGCAATCACCAAATTCGACGGACTGTCGGATTACGAACTGTCAGCATTGAGTTATTCGCCACAAATTAACACCATTTTTGTTGGTTACGAAAACGGAAACATCGACATCGTGGCAAACGGAACAGTATTGAATATCAACGACCTGAAATTAAATCCGCGCAGTGGAAGCAAAAGAATTCGCCACATTCTGTTCGACGATTCCGCCCCCAACATCATTTATTGCAGCACAAGTTTTGGAGTATTGATGGTTGATATAAAAAAACGCGAAATTGTAACAACATGGTACATCGGCAATAATGCAACCGACGTGGTGGTACATCAACTGGCAAAGCACGAAGGACATTTTTATGCCGCTACGGAGCAGGGGATCAAGCGAATACCGCTTGCGCTCGATCCCGCGTTTTTCAGCAACTGGCAAACAATCAGCAATAGCGACGCCTATTGCGCACTGGAGTGGTTCAATGGCAATTTGGTGGCAATAAAAGGCTCTCCGTTTAACAACTGTCAGCTGCAGCAGTACCGGAATGGCTTATTTACAGATATTGCTACTATTTACGGATTTGTAAATCTTTCGGCAGGCGTAAGCAATGCGAACCAAAACCGCCTGATTGTTACCGCCCAAACGTACATTGCCATTTACAACGAGCAATTAGTGAGAGAGAGCAATATAAATTCGAGTCATCGCCTTGTGGAAGGCGAAAACACTGTTGCCTTTTCTCCACAGTTCAATGCAGGAATGATGAGCAGCGGCAACTTGTGGATTGCCGACGAAAAAGAAGGAATACTGCGGTGCGAAAGCGTTGCCGATGCGCTGTTTATGCAATATTTGCCACAGGGACCTGTCAGCAACAAATGCTGGAAGATTCTTTTTGCCGGCGGAAACCTTTTTGCTGTACAGGGTGGCAAAGACGCCATTGGACAAAGCAGCAAAGATATGGCTGCCGTTTCAATTTTTACGCCCAAAGGATGGGAGCTTTACACTTCGCGAAATATTCCCGAATTTAGCGGACACTCCGCCCTGCTTGGAATAACATCGAACCCCAGTAAGCCTGATAACATTTTCCTGAACTCATGGGGCGGCGGCGTATTTATTCTCGACCGCAACGAACAGGGCAAATGGTACGCCACAAAGCATTTGCCTAAATCGGAGTACCTTAAGCCGGCATTAGACTTAAACGGCTATTACGTTAAGATTGGCGGCATGGCGTACGACGCTGCAAGCAGCCTGCTTTACATCCCAAACATGGAAGTAAGCGACTGTGGACTGGTAGGTTATTTTCCCGACGACGGCACTTACAAAAAATACACTTACGAAACGCTTCGCGGCGTGCACACTACGGGTATGATAATGACACATTCCAAGTCGGGCGACCGCTGGATTAACATCGAAAGCCCCGGAGCGAGCCCCCACTCAAAAGGTATCTTTGTGTGGAACGACAATGGCACGCCCAAAAATGAAAACGACGATGTGTACAAGGGCGGCGCCATACCGTCGCAGGAAAACGACAAACGCAACGCAGGGCAGCTTTTGCTGATTGACGACGAAGGAAATACGGTTACCAACAGCGTATTTTCGCTTGCCGAAGACCAAAGCGGCTATGTGTGGATAGGAACCGACATGGGCGTGCTGACACAATTTGGAGCTGAAAAGATTCTTACAACCGACAATCCGCGATTTACGCGCGTAAAAGTGCCTCACAACGACGGTACAAACGATGCGGGCTACCTGCTGGAGAACGAAAAAGTAACGGTTATTGTTGTAGATGGCGGCAATCGTAAATGGTTTGGCACCGAAGCCAACGGCATCTATCTTGTGTCGCCCGACGGTGCTAATATGATTTCGCACTTCGATATGAGCAATTCGCTGCTGCCGTCGAACGAAATTAAGTCGATAGCAATTGATGACAAATCGGGCGAAGTGTTTGTAGGAACGCCACGAGGCATCGTTTCGTTTCGCGGAACGGCAACGCAGGGCGCCGCCGACTTCAAGGACGTGTATGTATTTCCCAACCCCGTACGCCCCGAATATACAGGCACAATAACCGTTGCGGGACTGATGACAAAGTCCAGCGTAAAGATAACCGACATTTCGGGCAAGCTCGTATTCGAAACCACATCGGCAGGAGGCACCGCCCAGTGGGACGGATGCAATTTTTGGGGCGAACGGGTGAAATCGGGCGTTTATTTAATCTTTGTGTCGGCGCAGGATGGCTCGTTGCAGGAGAATGTAAAGTCGGAAGTAATAAAACTGGCAATTGTACGATAACGAAAGGCACCTGCAAGCAGCTATATGGATAAAATGCGCTGCATATTTGCATAAGCATGGCATACCCAGTTTATACAAACGCAAATAATACGATTCCAAAAGTCCTTTTTGCCACTACGTACACAAAGTTTTACACAAAGGACGCGAAGAATAAATACGGCTGTTTCAATTCTTTGTGTTCCTTGTGGTGAAATATTTTGACTTCTGGGACAGCCTCATTTCACTTATCACAAAATCCATCAGTAACAAACTCTATTTTTTTATAGGTAAAGTATTTGGCGTATAATAATTTGAAATACCCCACAAAATATTTTCAAAAAACTCCCCGCAATGTTTGTGAGTTAAAATAAAAAAACTACATTTGTGCCGTTTTCAGCAGTAGTTTATGCTGCAAATGGAACCGCAACCTGCAAGGGTGCACTCGAAATATTAAGGTTATATTCCTGTTGTTTAGTATTTTGAGGCGTTTGGCGAAACGAAACATAAATGATTAAACAGGAATAAAACCTCATTGGCATTTTGCCAAACAAAATTGTTGATTATGGATGTTCAGAAGTTAACACAGGAAGAGTTAAGTGAATTAGTAGGAGGTGTAGAAACGGGTACAGTAGCCCCCCCCAGTGTATCGAATAAAAATAGCACTGCGACATGTGTGTGTACTTATTATAACGCACCCCTGTCTATTAGTAATATAAACTCTATGAGTGGTTGTCTTTGTAAATGTGTATTTGAAAGTTCTGCCATGCAGGGTTAATGTTGGTGTTATATTGGAGGTTTTAGCCTCCAATATAACACCTTTTTATGATATATTTAACAAAAACGAAAATGATTATAACCCATTGCGAATACTAAAAAACACAACCCACAAAATATTTTTCAAAAAACTCTCTGCAATGCTTGTGGGTTAAAAATAAAGAACTATATTTGGGCTGTTTTTCAGCAGTAGTTTATGCTAAAAATAGAACCGCAACCTACAAAGGTGCACTCAAAATATTAAAGTTATGTTCCTGTTGTTTGGTATTTTGAGATGTTTGGCGAAACGAAACATATAAAATTAAACAGGAATAAATATTGGCATTTTGCCAAACAAAATTGTTGATCATGGATATTCAGAAGTTAACACAGGAAGAGTTAAGTGAATTAGTAGGAGGTGTAGAAACAGGTACAGTAGAGCCCCCCAATGTATTGAATAAAAATAACACTGCGGGATGTGTGTGTACTTATAATAATGCTCCACAGGCTATTTACAACATTAACTCTGTGGATGGTTGTCTTTGTAAATGTGTATTTAGAAGTTCTGCCATGTTGGGTTAATGTTGGTGTTATATTGGAGGCTTTTGCTTCCAATATAACACTTTTTTATATTGAAAGCAATATAAAATTATCTTCTGGCCTTAGTTTCAACTATTGCTAAATTAAAATCCAAATTGCCATTGCTTGTACATCTCTTGTTGAAAAACAGCCGGATGAATGTGGAGGTGGACGGTGCGTACGTGATTAAGCCTAAGCCGTGTGTCGATGCCCGAAATGTTTAACAATGAAAAAACGAAAATGATTATAACCCATTGCGAATACTAAAAACACCCCATAAAATATTTTTCAAAAAAACTCTCCGTAATGTTTGTGAGTTAAAATAAAGAACTATATTTGTACCGTCTTTCAGCAGTAGTTTGTGCTGTTAATGGAACCGCAACCTGCAAAGGTGCACTCGAAATATTAAGGTTATATTCTTGTTGTTTGGTATTTTGAGATGTTTGGCGAAACGAAACATAAATGATTAAACAGGAATAAAACTTTATTGGCATTTTGCCAAACAAAATTGTTGATTATGGATGTTCAGAAGTTAACACAGGAAGAGTTAAGTGAATTAGTAGGAGGTGTAGAAACAGGTACAGTAGAACCCCCCAGTGTAGTGAATACAAATAACACTGCGACATGTGTGTGTACTTATTATAACGCACCCCAGTCTATTAGTAATAATAACTCTGTGGATGGTTGTCTTTGTAAATGTGTATTTAAAAGTTCTGCCATGTTGGGTTAATGTTGGTGTTATATTGGAGGCAAAAGTTTCCAATATAACACTCTTTTTTATTTTGCAACATAAAATTATTTTTTTTTTGGCATAGTTTTAACTATTATTAAATTAAATTCCAAATATATGGTATATAAGTTAAACCGCTATTTATACATTTCACCCAAAAAGGATGTTGTTGTAATATACAACCTTTTGAGTGATGTAATTTTTGCAATAACGAGAGAAAAATATCTATCATTAATAGATGACAATCTATCAGAGCTAAAAGAAAAAAAAACAACATTTTTTAGCGCTATGGAGAAATTAGGTGTGATACTTCCTGCTGATGTGAATGAAATTGACCAGATAAAAATGAGGAATAGGCAGGCTGTTTTTTCAAACCAAGAGTATCGACTGACAATAAACCCTACATTAGAGTGTAACTTCAATTGCTGGTATTGCTATGAAACACACCAGAAAGGGAAGATGCAGCAAAATACAATGGAGGCGATTGTTAACCACATAAAATTAAAAATAAACGACAAATCATTGAGAAGGCTGAATTTAGACTGGTTTGGAGGTGAACCATTGCTGTATTTCGATGAAATTTTATATCCATTGTCAAAACAGATAAAGGATATATTGGATGAAAAAGGGATTCCATTTGTAAATTCGGCTACAACAAATGGATATTTAATTGATGAAGAAAGAATTGAAAAATTTAAAGAAATATCATTGTCCCATTTTCAGATAACATTGGACGGAAGTCCGGAAATGCACAATAAAATACGGTTTGATAAAAATAAAGAGGGGTCTTTTAAAACCATTATTGGTAATATTAACTTGTTGGCAGATAATCCAGAGAACAATGTTGCTGTACGAATAAATTATACAAAACAAACATTGTTAAACGTCAACGAAATAATACATCAATTTTCAGACAGGGCAAAAAATAATATTGTTGTATTGTTTCAACAGGTTTGGCAGGATTCATTAAAACAAAACATTTCGGCAGAAAATAATAAAAAGGAATTTGAAAAGCATGGAATAAGAGTACGAAACCATGAGTTGAATAAAAAATATTATGTGTGTTATGCCGATTTGGAACATCAGGTTGTAATTAATCATGATGGGAAAATATATAAATGTACCGCCAGAGATTTCAATGATGAAAATTTCTGTGGCGAATTGCTGCCATCCGGAGAAATCCAATGGAATACTTCAGCAATGGCAAAAAGGATGGGACATTCTACTTTTGAAAATGAATTTTGCCTGAAATGCAATTTATTGCCTGTATGTATGGGGCTATGCAGCCAAAAGATGGTTGAACTTCCTCCAACGTATGATGAAAAACTCTTCCGCCGAATGTGTTTGCAGGGTGGTGTCAAAGAAATAATAGAACAAAACATCGAAAATTATTACAACAAACTCACTCAAAAAAACTAAAATTATGCGCCGACTTTTTTTCTTTACAGTGGCAATTGCATGTACCGTTACATGTCAGGTGTTTGCTCAGTACAACAAAACGGTTATGTATTCAAACCAGAAAATTATCACATTGTTTATCGGCGAAGGTAAAAATGACTGGACGATAAC
>JAITVO010000195.1 GCA_031285765.1 Cytophagaceae bacterium
GTTCATTAATTATTTAGTTTTTATTTAGTTTATTTTTTTATGAAAAACAAGATTTCTATCGGAACTGTATTCTCGGAAGGTATTGCCAATGGCTTAAAAAACTTTCCATCCCTTTTGGGGAAAAAGATTATGTTTGCAGGCTTGTGCCTGTGTCTGTTTGCACTGTCAGCGCTGTCGGCATCGGCCGGCGTTGCCAACGACAGGGATTCTGAAAAAATGCTGCCTGCCTCTAAAAACAGGGAGGCATTGTATGCGAAAAAGGAGTTGGTTAACGGAGAAGTGTATGTGCTGGACAGTTTGCATACCGACTTTCCGGATGGCGCTTATGAACGTACTTACCATACCTATAATAACAGGAATGAACTGATTTTATCAATTGCGCACTGGTACAATAGCAGCGGCAATAATGAAGGTGGATTTAAGGAAGAACGCGATTACGATGCTAATGGCAATCAAATTTTAATGACATTCTACACTTGGAATGACACTGAAAAAAGCTGGATGCCGGATGTTAAATTCGAATTTACCTTTGACAGCAATAACAATGTGACGGAAGAAAGAAGGTTTAACGGAAACGGAATGGACTGGGTTGCTGCCGATGTAAAAAACTGGACTTATGATGCGCAAAACCGTATTGCAACAGTTGTAACTCAGGGTACAGAAAAAGAAGAATATACCTATTTGGATGATACCGATAAAAAAACTTCGAGTACCGCCTATAATTATAATGCTTCGGCAGAAGACTGGGAGCCGTTTTTTAAACAGACATTTACATACGACGACAGCAAAAACCTGCTTGTGCATCTGTCGGCTATATGGCTGGGAACAGAATGGTTTGACGGAACCAAGATTGAGTACGGCAACTACACCCAATACGGCGATGCCCAAAAGGTACAGGAATTTGAGATGGGCGATACCGAATGGATATTGAGCGTTGACCACGATTATGAATACACATACAATCAGGAAGGCAGGGAGGTAACAGTTATAGAAAAGCAAACATTCCGAAATGGCAGCACCCAGTTTTACAGGTCGGAATATGCTTATGACCAGGAATGCGACAACAGGGAACTGACGCTGTATGTTACCTATTCAAAAGTGAATGAAGATGACGAATGGGCGGGGGCTAACAAGTTTGAATATGCTTATGAAAACTGTTTGTGGGGAGGACTTATAGAATACTTGTGGGACGATGCGGCGAAAGAGTGGAAATACGGAAGGAAATCAGAAATTACCTACGACGAAAACAGCTGCATGGAGTATGAAACAGGTTATTACTGGGATGGAACAGACTGGGTAGCGAATCAGTTTAATCATTACTACTGGTCGAAGGGTCAGTCGTCCATTAAACAGGCATCACGCAGCCATATTGATATTTTTTCAGATAACGGATATATTGTTGTAACGGGCAGTACAACAATGGACGATGTTTATGTGTACAGCATTAGCGGTAATTTACAGAGGGTTGTGAGGGTTCAAACGGGTGAGGTAAGGATACCTGTTTCGCCCGGCATATATATTGTAAAAATTGGCAACAATGCTGTAAAAGTACCTGTATTGTAGCGTAAACAGCAGGCAACATGCCTTATAATAGCAAAGGGGAGTGTTTCCGGTATGGAAACACTCCTCTTTTTTGTTTAAATGCTTAGCTCTATTTTTTAGATTTCACAGCAAACAGTTGTTTATACACATAGCCTGCAAGAATAGCGCCTATGATTGGGGCGACAATAAAGAGCCAAAGTTGTTCCACTGCCCATCCGCCAACAAAAACAGCCTGACTGATTGAACGGGCTGGATTAACCGATGTGTTGGTAATCGGAATTGAGATTAAATGAATAAGGGTAAGAGTTAAGCCGATTGCAAGTCCAGCAAATCCCGATGGAGCCGTTTTGTCGGTTACGCCGAGTATTACCAGCAGAAATACAAACGTCAGCACCAGTTCGGCTACAAGCGCCGATACCATTCCATAACCGGCTGGCGAATGTTCGCCATATCCGTTGGCGGCAAAGCATCCGATACCCGAAAAAGCCTCCTGACCTGTAACAATAAGATAAATAATTGCAGCCGCAGCAATTGCTCCTGCTATTTGCGCAATTATGTAGGGCAAAAGGTCTTTTCCCGACATTCGTCCGCCAGCCCAAAGACCCAGCGAAACAGCCGGATTAAGATGCGCACCCGATACATGCCCTATGGCATAAGCTCCTGCTACAATGGTTAAACCAAAGGCTAATGCTACACCCAAAATTCCCACAAAGGATGAAGATGAAGCAAACACGGCAGTTCCACAACCGCCTAATACCAGAATAAATGTTCCGATAAACTCTGCACAAAATTTTTGACTTGTCTTCATAAATGATTCATTTTTAATGATACAAATAGATTTTAATTTTTCACTGGATGCCAAAATTACGATTTTTTCTTAAACAACAAATTATGCGACATGAAAGTTCACTTTCAATAAATCATTTTTTATTACATTCGCTGGTAAACCGAGATGATGTTATATGTTAGATTCAATAATGCATTGTGTATAATACATTTATTGCTGTTCCCGTAAATAACAAAGAGTTGGTAGAAATCAGTTTCAAAGAGGCTTATCAAGAAATATTCTTGAGCACAGATAAACGCGGATTTTTTTATAAATGAGTTATGGAAAAATTGAGGAATGAAAAGGGACAGAAGAGGGGCGATGGAGGTGGAAAATATTTTACGCAATTTGAGGATAAATACACGGGAATTGCAGTGTGATTTGTTGTGATATGCAGTACATTTGTTGTGAAATTTTTAAAATTAAATCGTCATGATATTAGGAATAGATTTAGGGGGTACCAATATACGGATAGGACAGATTGTTGATGGGAGAATTATAAATATAGTTAAGGGACCAAGTCCGGCAGGGCTATCGTTGGACGACTCCATTGCTTACCTGAAGCTATTTATCGGTAAAATGGTGACAGATGATGTTACCGGTATGGGTATCGGAGTGCCGTCGGTAGTGGATGTGGAACGGGGAATTGTGTATAATGCTACAAATATGCCTTCGTGGAAGGAGGTGCATTTAAAAGATATATTAACCGATGAGTTTAAGATGCCGGTGTGTATTAATAACGACGCAAACTGTTTTGCACTGGGCGAAAAGGTGTACGGTGCAGGTAAGGAGTGTCGCGATATGATTGGGGTTACGCTTGGCACGGGTGTTGGAGCAGGAATTATTATTAACAATGCGCTTTACTGCGGATGCAATGCGGGTGCGGGCGAAATAGGGTCAATTCCCTACCTCAACGCTACGCTTGAACATTATTGCAGTGGCGACTTCTTTATTAGCCGCTATAATACAACCGGACGGCAGGTGGCGGCAAAGGCACAGCTGGGCGACAGTTGGGCATTGAATATTTGGGACGAGTTTGGCGGGCACGTTGGTCATTTAATGGAGGCTGTATTATATACTTACGACCCCGAAATGATTGTACTCGGTGGCGGTATTGCGCGCTCGTATCAGTTCTTTGAGCGAAAAATGATGGCTACTTTGAAAAAGTTTCCGTATCCCCAAACGGTGAAAAATATAAGAATTGAGATTTCGATGAATGGAGATATTGGTATTCTTGGGGCTGGGGCGCTCCATCTCCTGTGAAGAGGAAAAACAAAAACGTATTGATTACCTTTACTCAATTCTATCTTTCTGCTTCCCCTCTCCAAATGAGAGAAGACAGGTGTTGAACTTTAAGAATTTAAATTTTATTTATATGAAAAGTAGAATAGGATATTTAATGATGTTGTGTATTATGTGCGCAGGCTTTGCGGGATGTAATACAAAGGTTGAAGATGTGGCGGCAAAGCAGTTGTTGCTTGCCGATAATTGGATGATTCAGCAGAGCGACAAGGTTGATGGAGGCGGTGAAGCGCTTTCGTCGGCTGGCGCTAATGTTGATGGCTGGTACGGAGCTGCGATTCCTTCGACGGTGATGGGCGCCTTAACGGCGAATGGCTTGTATGCCGATTTGCTGGTGGGAACTAATTACAAAAAGGCAGACAGAACGCCTTTTGATTCGTCGTGGTGGTACCGTACAACGTTTGAATTGCCGGAGTTGGACGGTAAACATGCGAGCCTGATGTTTGCTGGCATATCGTACCGCGCTAATGTGTGGCTCAATGGAAAGCAGATTGCATCAAAGGATGATATTTACGGTACATTTTGCCGACATACGTTTGACATATCAGACATTGCGAAAGCAAATAACGTGTTGGCGGTGGAGGTTTTTCGTGCACAGAAAGGGGAACCCAATATTGGATTTGTGGACTGGAATCCGCGTCCGCTGGATGAGAATATGGGTATCTTTCGCGAGGTAACGGTGAATATTACCGGTAATGTGGAGATAAAAAATACGTGGGTACAATCGAATCTTAATACAAATACGTTGCAGGAAGCATATTTGAACATTACGACAAGCATTATTAACCACACTGACAGTAACGTGAGGGGACATCTTAAAGGGTCAATTGGAGATGTTGAGTTTAAGATACCTGTAACACTGACGCCGAAAGAAAGGAAGGCGGTACGGATAACTCCCGATGATGTAAAGGGATTGCACATTAATAATCCGCGAATATGGTGGTGTACGGGTATGGGCAAGCCTGAACTGTACACGCTTGACTTGAAATTTGTGTGTGATGGCGCGGTTTCTTCGGAAGAGAAGGTTACTTTTGGAATACGAAGCATTGATACTTATTTTACGGAAGATGGACACAGGGGGTATCTGCTTAATGGTAAAAAAGTGTTGATTAAAGGCGCGGGATGGACGGATGATATCTTTTTGCGAGACACGCCTGAAAGCAATGAGCGACAGATAAAATATGTGAAAGATATGAATTTAAATACTATCCGCTTTGAAAATATCTGGGGAACCAGTCAGAATATTTACGAACTGTGCGACCGTTATGGAATTTTGGCGCTTGTGGGATGGAGCTGTCAGTGGGAGTGGGAAAGTTATCTCGGCACGCCCGAAGACGACTTTATGAGTATTCGTACGCCCGAAGACATGCAACTGTTGACTCGCTACCTTAACGACCAAGTGCTGTGGCTCCGTAATCATCCCGCCATTATTGCATGGTATGGAGGGAGTGATAAACTTTTGCGTCCGGAATTGGAAAAGATGTATATGGAGTTGCTTCCAAAGATTGACGACCGTCCATACATTGGTTCGGCAAAGATGCAGACCAGCGAGGTAACAGGCTCGTCGGGCATGAAAATGTATGGACCGTACGAGTATGTTGGTCCGAATTACTGGTATCTTGATACACGGTTTGGTGGCGGTTACGGTTTTAACACCGAAACAAGTCCGGGCGCACAGTTGCCCATATATGAATCTATCGTAAAGATGATTCCCGACGACCAGCTCTATCCGATGGGCGAGGCTTGGAACTATCACTGTACCACATCTGGCACGGCGATGAATAATATGGACGTGATGACCAAGGTGATGAATGAAAAATATGGTAAAGCAAATAATCTTGCCGACTATTTGCGCAAAGCAGATTTGATAAGTTATGAATCGACTAAAAGTATGTTTGAGGCGTTCAGGGTAAACAAACCCAAGAGTACAGGGCTAATTCAATGGATGCTCAATTCGGCGTGGGGTTCAATGTACTGGCAGCTGTACGACTGGTATGGCGCTCCTACGCAGTCGTACTATGCCGTAAAAAAGGCGAATAATCCGTATCAGCTTATCTATAATTATAAGGATAACGGTATATACATTGTGAACGAGTTGCTGACAGATGCTGATAATTTGAGGGCTATTATGAAAACTTACAGTATTGACTCAGAACTGTTAAATATAGTGGATTATAATATTTCGTCGGAGGCAAATACATCGAAAAAGATATTTGATGTTAGCAACATTGATAAAAACTGTTTTATTGCGCTTGAGCTGTATGATGTCAACGGTACACAGATTGCAGAGAACTTCTATGCGCTGTCGGCAAAGCAGGATACTTACGACTGGGACAATACCAGCTGGGTTACAACTCCGATGACGGGTTACGCGGATTTTAAGGCGCTGGCGAATATGGAAAAGGCAGCGCTCCAACTGAGCACATCGGTAAACAATAATATAATTAAGGTGGAGATAAAAAACAATTCATCGGTAATTGCTTTCTTCACTCATCTGAAATTGAAAGATGCGAAAGGTGAAATGGTAATTCCTGCTTACTGGAGCGATAATTATGTTAATATTCTGCCCAGCGAAACGCGAGTAATTGAGTGTTTAATTGATGATACAGGGATTGATATGAGCCAACTAAGGGTGGAAGTAGAGAGCTGAGACCAAACTATTTAAAGTATTGGAAACCTCTAAAAACTCAAAGTTCTTCGTTATGCTTCGGACGATAAAATGCTCATTTACGTTCATGTAAACTGCGCTTTTATCGCCTCGCAAGCCTCGAACTTTGAGTTTTTAGAGGTTCC
>JAITVO010000203.1 GCA_031285765.1 Cytophagaceae bacterium
GAATTTACCGTGTTTAAACAAAAAAACTATGCTGCCGCACAATTTGATTGTGCGACAGCATAGTTAAAAATTTATATGGAAACATTGATTCCAAATTCAGTCCACTGCCTTTTCAGGCAATAGATTTTTACAATTTCCCGCGTTTCGGCAACGGCTGTGTTCAGCTCAACTTCGGTTTTTCCGTTTGAGGTTAGTTGTCGCCTCAAATCGCGTGATGCACCTCGTTTCCTTCCACATAAATTGCGCTGAAAGGACGCGCGGGGCAGTGGTATTCGCAGGCGCCGCAGCCGATGCACAGTGTGTTGTCAATAACGGGCGTATTGTGAGCGTCGGGATTAGGTTCGCCACCGCGATGACGGTGCTGATGCCCGCCTCCGTGAGGCATCAGTTTGATGGCGCCTGTGGGACAGTGCCGCTCGCAAGCCGTACACGGAAGCCCGTCGGTATGCACAATGCAGTTGTCGCGAATCCATACAGCTTGACCGATGGAAATCGCCGTTTTGTCGGCAACGGTAATCTCATTGATGGCGTGGCTGGGGCAAACGAGCGAACATTCAACACATTCGGGACGGCAGTAGCCTTTTTCAAATGTCATTTCGGGCTGCATCCACGTCGAAAGTTTGGGCGACGAACGCAGTACGTTGTTGGGGCACGCTGCAATGCACAGTTGACAGGCAGTACAGTGCTGTTTAAAACGGTCAAGCATCACTGCTCCGGGCGGAACGAGCAGCGTTTTGCGGTCGGGAACTTTTTTGTCTTCAATCTCAGCCAGACCGCCGTCCACCTGCAACTGCTGCGCCTTTACTGTGCTCGCAAAAGCCAGCATCCCCGCAAGGGATACAAAACTGCGGCGCAACATTCCGTCGTTGGCGTCGGCAACCGAAACGGCGTTATCAACCGATTGTTGTACCGAAACAGCTTTCGCCGATTTCTTGGAGGTATATTTCAATGCGCCGAATTTACATGTGTCGATGCAGTTGAAACAATCGACGCAACGGCTCGCGTCTATCTTCATGCTTTTGGAGTCAATGCACGAGGCTTTACACTTTTTTTCACATAAGCCACACTGCGTACACTTTTCGGCATTAATAACGGGTTTAAAAAGCGAGAAGCGCGATATGAGTCCGAGAAAAGTTCCCGCAGGGCAAATCGTGTTACACCAAGTGCGTCCGTTTTGTCGCGCCAATATTGTTACAACAACGAGCGTAAGCGCCGCCACGCCTATAACCGTTGCGCCGCGTACCCAAACGTCAATTGAGTAAAAGGCGTAGCTGCCGGACTGTTCGGCAAACCATGCCAGCAGGTTGTTGCCCAAGCGATAGAAAGGTTCAAAAATGGTTGTGGCGATGCGTCCGTAAGCGGCATAGGGGTCGAGTAACGATACTATAAAGTGCATCCCGATTGCTGTGCCCGCAATCAGTGCCACAATAAATAGCGCCAGTACGCCGTAGCGCAGCCACGACAGAGCGGGCGAATAACGAAAGTGATTTTTGCGTCTTTTTCGCCGTCCCGCAAGGTTCGAAACGCCGTCCTGCATCACTCCCAGCGGACAAATGACAGAACAGTACACGCGCCCGAACAAGAGCGTCAGCACAAAAAGCCCAATCAATATAGCCGCGCTGTGTGCCAGCAGGGCGGGAATCAGTTGTATTTTCGCCATCCAGCCGAGCCAGTGGTGAAGTGTCCCCGTAAAATCGAGGAACAGCAGTGTAATTAACACTGTAAACAAAATAGCTGTAATTCTTCTTATTCTTCTTAACATGTTGATGTATTATTAAATGATGTGCGTTTACAATATACGATTTTAACCGAGAAAACGTACACTTCGTTTAGACAAAAAGAAAAGAAATAGGTTTAATGGGGATAAAAATATTGAGGGATGTTGAAAGTTATGTTTTGCGGATATGTGTGAGTTATCAAGCCTTCTCTCCGCTACGCCACTCTTTACAAGAGAGGGAGAGAAGATAAACTATTTACTGTGCGATGTTTTTATTTATCCGAAAATCTTCTATCTCGGATAAATAAATGGATACTGCTTTCATGCGGCAAAGGTAAAATTTCGTGCGGTTGCCCTATATGTATAAACCTAACCTCTATCTAATCGACAAAACTTTTTTACCTTTGCGAAAAATATTCGAATTTATGTCGGCTTAATTATTATAAGCAAATCGCGATATAAACTCTATCGTGAAAATATTATATATATGAAAAAGCATTATAAATGTGTATTAACAATTGCGGGCAGCGACCCAAGCGGAGGCGCCGGTATTCAGGCTGACCTGAAAACCATGTCGGCATGTGGGTGTTTTGGAACATCCGCAATTACGGCAGTTGTTGATGAAAATACAGTGGGTGTTACAGGCGTACACCCTATACCTGTTGATTTTGTGCGTGGACAGATAATTTCGGTGCTTGACGACATTGGCGCCGACGCTGTGAAAATTGGGATGCTTCATTCTGCCGAATTAATTATGACTGTAAAAAACTGTTTATTGACCTACGCAATAAAAAATATTGTGATCGACCCTGTAATGGTGGCTACTTCGGGCGATAAACTGTTGCAGGAAGATGCTATTGAAACGTTGAAAAACGAACTGTTACCCTGTGCGAGGGTGATTACGCCCAATATTCCGGAAGCGGAAATATTACTGGAACAAAAAATTGCCGGACAAAACGATTTGTATGATGCTGCAAAAGAACTCTCGTTTGGCAGGCAAGTATCGGTTTTGCTGAAGGCTGGCCATTTAACAAACGATACGTTGACCGACATATTTTACAATGCCGAAACCGACGAAACTGTTGAATTAAGTTCACGCCGCATAGAAACAAAAAACACGCACGGAACGGGATGCACTTTTTCATCAGCAGTAGCATCCTTTTTGGCACACAATTTCGACTTAAACAATGCTGTTTGGAAAGCAAAAGATTATATCAACCGTGCAATTATTTATGGAAATGAATATGAAATAGGTAAGGGACATGGACCTGTCCATCATTTTTTCAGTTTTTGGGAATAACTGCAAATATTTCAGTTTTTCAATGATTTACAAGTACAAGCCAAAGGAGTGTTTCACTTGATACATCGTATCCGGTATTTTATCTTGTAAGTTGGAACATCTGTTTTGCAGAAATATTTTTGTCGTTCCGACTATTTTTTTGTTGTTTCCGTTATCTTTTCTCTATGATAGTTTTGAACAAATAATTTCCGTCATCTGTTCCAAAAAATAAATTTTCCCCTATAAAATAAGTTTGATATGTAAAAAATACTACCTTTGCACCGGAAAATTAAATACTATCAGACGTGGATATTTTTGATAAAATAAATGCAAACATGGGTCCTCTTGGTCAGTACGGCAAAGAGGCACAGGGATATTTTATGTTTCCCAAACTCGAAGGTCCGATTAACCCGAAAATGAAATTTCGCGGTAAGGAAGTGCTAACATGGAGCCTGAACAACTATTTGGGCTTGGCGAATCATCCCGAAGTGCGGAAAGCCGACGCCGAAGCCTCTGCCGAATGGGGACTTGCCTATCCGATGGGTGCACGTATGATGTCGGGACAAACAAGCAAGCACGAAGAATTGGAAGCTGCCTTAGCCGATTTTGTAAAAAAAGAAGACGCTTATCTTCTGAATTTTGGTTATCAGGGAATGATTTCAATCATCGACACCCTATTGAGCCGCAACGATGTGGTTGTTTATGACTCGGAAGCGCACGCCTGTATTATCGACGGACTGCGTCTTCACATGGGGAAACGTTATGTGTTTCCACACAACGACATTGAGAATCTGAGAAAACAGCTGTCGCGAGCCACTGCCTTAGCCGAAAAGCAGGGTGGCGGGATTCTTGTTATTACCGAAGGCGTATTCGGAATGGCGGGAGACCTCGGTAAACTCGATAAAATAGTTGAACTGAAAAAAGAGTTTCAATTCCGCCTGCTGGTTGACGATGCACACGGTTTTGGAACAATGGGAGACACCGGAGCCGGCACAGCCGAACATTTTGGTGTTACCGGAGGAGTGGATTTAATATTCGGAACCTTTGCCAAATCAATGGCTGGCATCGGAGCATTTGTTGCCGGTCGCGAAGATGTTATAAACTACCTGCGTTACAACATGCGCTCGCAGATTTTTGCGAAATCGTTGCCGATGCCTATGGTTTTGGGAGCGCTGAAACGTTTGGAACTGTTGCAAACACAGCCCAAACTGAAAGAAAATCTTTGGAAAATAGTTCACGCATTGCAAAGTGGACTGCGTGAAAAGGGATTCAATCTTGGTAGAACCGAATCGCCCGTAACGCCCGTATTCCTTGAAGGAACCGTTGCCGAAGCAACTCAAATTACGATGGACTTGCGCGAAAATTACAACGTATTCTGTTCCATCGTAATTTATCCTGTAATTCCGAAGGGACAAATTATGCTGCGCATTATCCCTACAGCAGCTCATACGCTCGAAGATGTGGATTACACCATCAAAGCCTTTTCCGAAGTATCGGGTAAACTGAAAGCAGGCGAATACAAAAGTGATAAAATTGCAAGTGTAATATAAGTTTGTTTGTTGTTGTTTAGTTCAGAAGAAGCCATTCATTTACATGAATGGCTTCTTTTGCCATATAGTAACCAAACAAAATTTAGCAGCATAATGGATAATATTAATCTTCAGTTTCAGTACTATAGCGGACAAGCCCCTGCTGGTGGCATAAAAAAACGTGTCTGTAGTGGCGTAGTCTTTGGTACCCTGCTATTTGCCTTTCATAATACGCCAGAGGGTTTCTGCTATGTTCAAATGGAAAGAATACGGTGGAATGTAAATACGTGGAGAACTGTCATTCATAAGGGACATATCTTTCCGTACAGACATGGGACTCATCGCCGTAAAAGAGATTGATTTCTTCTTTTCCATAAAAGGTTTTGCAGCTTCTCGGTTTGTACGCATAGAGCTGCGACGAAAACTTACTCTTAGGACGCTTCCTTTGACGTCAAGTAGCGCCGGACGGTCTTTACCTGATGATACTGGCATAACTGCACTTTATAGCTGCTTAACAGTGAGAAGATTCCACGTAATTCATCGCACACCAGACCGTTGATGTGAAAATCGTTATTTTCCAGCCATTCAACGCCCTCCCGATAATCCGCAAGCATCTCATAGCGCACAAATTTGCGCCACAGTATCTTTTTGCGGTGCGCACCCTTGAAGACAGTAACCCGCTATCAGGCTCGAAACTGTCAGGGATGTCCGTTAAGAGGCTTGTGTCATAAAGCCAAAACCAACAGAATCATAGAAGTCAATTACAAACTCATGGAATATAAACGGAAAGCACGCGAAAGGTTAATATCCCGGCAGGGTATCTACCACAGAGGCAAACGATGTATAGAACCCGAAGCCGTCTTTGGACAAATCAAACACAACGGGCAGTTCAACCGATTTATATTAAGAGAATTAGGGAATGTAAATATCGAATTTACACTGATTGCTATTTCCCATAATTTAAGAAAGTGGGCGAAAAAAGCCGCACTTTCTTGGCTCTTGCTCAAAATAATATGTTTCTACACTAAAAAAATGGAAAAACAAGACGCTTCGGATATAAAATCAATCAACTTACTAACTGAAATGGCGGCATAGATAAAAAAAACTGCCTTGTGGGACAGCCTCATTTTTTTATTTACTGATTTGGCGACTTTTTGCACCGCCGAACCAGATTCGCCAATAGAAAAACAGTTTGAACATATTACCGGCAGTTAAATTTTATACTCAAACAGAATTGATTTGCGACTAAAAACAACAAGGGGATTAATCCCCTTGTCAATAAATAAAACTGAACAGTTAAAAACTGGAATCCGCTGTTATTTGCAAACCATTTTTGTTTGAGTATATATTTATCCGTCAGGCATTAAATACCTCCTGCTATAAAACCAACATGCGGTATTACAACAATACCGCATGTTGGTTTTGTATTCCAAATTAACTGTTAATGCAGCGCTTCAACATCTTTTGACAGCATGCCGTAGATTACCCCCTCACATGCCAGTACAACCGGCATAAATGCAATGAATACACATATTGCCAGCGGTGTTCCAATAAAGGGTATCAGCGAAAGTATCCCCCCCAAGATAAAAGCACCAACTACCAGTAAAAAATAGATCAAAAAAATCGTCCATTTGTTGCCATAGGTAATTTTGTTGCTTACCCGAAGCGCTTCGGTGGCATTCAGCCCCTTGTCGAGCACCAGCAGGGTTGCCATCGACCATGCCATGCCAATTACAATTGCAGGAATGGTAAATATAAAAGTAGGCATTAACATAAGTATCACCGTAAATCTCAAGCCATTTGTTAAGAAATACTCACCCATGTAACGGTGGTATCGCTTATTGAAAATAAACAGCGGATTAATTACCTCGCCTTTGCTGAGCATCAGCGGAATTGTAGAGATGGCAATCGTTGTGCCCACATTAATGTAAGGTATCAAGATGGTTAATAACCACAGGATAACAGCTCCCAAAAGGGATGGAAAGTTTTTTAAGCCATTGGCAATACCTTCCGAGAATACAGTTCCGATAGAAATCTTGTTTTTCATAAAAAAATAAACTAAATAAAAACTAAATAATTAATGAAC
>JAITVO010000261.1 GCA_031285765.1 Cytophagaceae bacterium
ACCAGCGCCAGACTAACTGGGCGTCAAGATTTAATATCGAGGAAATCACGGAGGTATTCGTCTGGAGTAAGTCCAGCTTCATCTTTTAAAAAAGAAGCGAAACGGTGTGTCGCTTTTACTCCATCGGGATGAAGATCGTAATGATTGCTGTAATGCCTTGTTGTGCCTGACTGTTTCCAGCGCCTGCGATAAATCTTCAAATACAGAGGCCTGTCCTGAATCGAATAATGCAATAGTTCTACCGGATTAGAGTTTAATGTTTGCAAATTCAACTTTGAACTCGGAACATTGAATTTATTACGTTTTGTTGTTTACTTTTTGGCTCTGTAACGTTTGATGCAGATAGTTTTACTTTAGACATTGATGTTACACGATTCATTTTTGCACTCCATTTAAAATTGTTATGTAACTCAATCCTGATAGGGATTATCGTTAGGTAGAAAGCCCCCATATCACAAAGCCTCGCAATGCGTCTTTGACAGGATGCTCAATTGTTGTACATTGTTTTTTCTACCAGCCAATAATACCTGCCGGGATTGAGCCAATCAAAAATAGTATGAATTAATTTTGCTCACTTACTTATATAAATTACCTTTGCCCACTGAGCACTCTATATATAATGCGAATCAGCAGTAGAAAACTTTTTTCATGAGGCTTTAGCCTAAAATCAACTCCTGATTCGCATTAATAACAAACCACCTCATCAGTTTTTATCCGAATAAAGTTACTGTTATGAGGCAAATTAATTAACTATGACTGAAGAACTGTTTCATTATTTATGGAGATTTCGTTTGTATCTGCCCGAAATGTACAAAACATCGGACGGGCAAGCTCTGGAAATTATTCATCCCGGAATGCCGAACAAAGATGCCGGTCCCGACTTTTTTAATGCTAAAATAAAATTGGGTGATACCTTGTGGGCAGGAAATGTTGAACTGCATCTGAAAGCCTCCGACTGGAACAGGCATGGTCATCAAAACAATAAAGCCTACGATAATGTAATACTTCACGTTGTTGCCGAAAACAATGCGGAAACTGTAACCTGCTCCGGTGTAAGAGTACCTGTTTGGCAAATGCCCGTCAATCCGCAAATAGCTGCAAACTACAGCCTGTTGCTGAAAGCAAGGGAAAAAATTCCCTGCTCGGAAAAGTTGAACACAATTTCCGATTTTGAGTTTTCGACTTGGATGGAACGCATGGCTGTTGAAAAACTCGAAGAAAAGATGTTTCACGTCGGTCAATTGCTTAATATTTATACCAATAATATCAGCGAGGTATTTTACATAATGCTTGCAAGAGTATTTGGTTTTGGACTGAACAGTGAGCCTTTTGAGCAAATGGCGCGACAAACTCCCCTGTCAATCGTTCTGAAAAATATTGACCGGTTAAATATACTTGAAGCGCTGTTTCTTGGGCAGGCAGGTTTTTTAGATGAACCCGGAGATGACGAATACATGCAGGTGCTTTATCAGGAATACCGCTTTTTGCGCAAAAAATATAATTTAATACCGCTTCCAAAACATCAGTGGAAGTTTCTTCGCTTGCGCCCATCTAATTTTCCAACCATCAGAATTATTCAGTTTGCAAAGTTACTGCATATACAGCAGTTGTCGCCCGATAAAATATTAAAAGAAACAGATTTCTCAAAAATAGATGAAGCATTGAGGGTGCAAGTTTCATCTTATTGGGAAACGCACTATATACAGGGAGTGGAATCGCCCCAAAAGACAAAAAAATTGGGGAAGGGAACGTGCGATTTAATTACCATTAATGCGTTGATTCCTTTTCTGTTTATTTATGGAAAAACGCACGGAAACGATACACAATGCGAAAAAGCGCTCGCATGGCTTCGGATGCTAAAGGCAGAACAAAACAGCATTGTAAAGCAATGGAAAGATGCGGGTGTAACCATCGAAAATGCGCTACAGTCGCAGGCTGTGATTCATCTTACGCGCAGCTACTGCCAGCATCGTAAATGTCTGCATTGCCGCATCGGACATTTAGTTATTTCAAAAAAAGCAGCAAAGTTTTCTGATTCAAAGTTGAACACAGCACTTTGACTTGTATGCTGTGCCGCATGGACGAAGCATCTTTAAGTTGGGTGTGGAGAATTGAGTGTAAAAAGTGATAGAGAAAGTATGAAGTTAACTCATGTTATGCAGAAACTGTACAAAAGTCCCGCAGGTACGGCGCTTTGTGTTGATTGTACCGTCCCTGCGGGACTTTATGTATTTTGTATAATAGAGTTGTTTCATTACATTTGCACCCTCAATAATACAGCTTTACTGTGGAAATAAAAATTGAAAATCTCCGAAAAGTATATTCCGGCGGATATGAAGCGCTGAAAGGCGTCAACCTTACAATAGGTAATGGCATGTTTGGGCTTCTGGGTCCTAACGGCGCAGGCAAAAGTACGCTGATGCGAATTCTTGTTACGCTGATGGATGCTTCGGCGGGCGATGTTTTTGTGAATGGAATGAAACTGACCGACCACCGCAAAGAGGTGCGGGCGCTGATGGGCTACCTTCCGCAGGATTTCCGCTTTTTTCCGAAACTTAAATCATGGGAGTTTCTCGATTATGCTGCTGCGATGGCTGGCGTTTCGTCGAGCAGGGAGCGCCAAATGATGGTAGATAAAATGCTTGCCGAAGTGGGACTTTACGAGGTGCGAAACCGTTTTGCCAACAAACTGTCGGGTGGAATGAAGCGGCGACTGGGGATTGCGCAGGCGCTTATCGGGTATCCCAAAATTATTGTGGTGGATGAGCCTACAACAGGATTAGACCCCGAAGAACGTATCCGTTTTCGCAATCTGTTGAGCCAGCTTTCGCAGGAGGATGTGATTATTGTGCTTTCGACGCACATTGTGGGCGATATTTCGTCGTCGTGCAACCAGATGGCGCTGTTGAACAAGGGCGAACTGAAGTTTGCCGGCGCCCCCGACGCTTTTATCCGGCAGGCTGAAGGACATGTGTGGAGCATCAATGCGGGGTTCGAGGAGATGGCGGTTATCAAGGAGAAATATCAGGTTATTACCTCCATTCCAAGCAATGAGGGCTATTCGCTCGAAATTGTAACCGCCGGCAGTAACGCGCCCGACCGCAACGACGCGCAACCTGTTTCGCCCAACCTCGAACATGCCTACGTTTATTTTATGGAAAGCGAGGCTAATGATTGATGGTGAATATCCAGTTATCTCTCAACTTTCAATTTTCAACTCATAAATTATGATTAATTCTCTTTCATCCATCCGATACATTGCCCGTTTTGAAGCGAAAACGCTTCTTCGCAGCCGGTTGTTCCGTATATTTAGCGCACTTGCTATTGTTGTAATCACACTTTCCAATCTGGCTGCATTTACCAGCATTGGGGCAGGAATGACGGCTTACGTTGTGGCGGGAAGCGTACCTTATATGAATATGCTGTTTCTGAACATTGTTCAGTCGGTAATTACCATCTTTCTTTCATCCGATTTTCTTGGGCGCGACAAAAAACTCGACACCACCGAAGCCTTTTATGTGCGTAGCGTTTCGAACTTTGGCTACGTGATGGGAAAAACGCTTGGCATCCTCACCGTCTTCTTCTTTCTAAACCTCGTTATTTTGCTGACAGGGCTCATTATTAACATTGTTTCGCCAACAACCGATTTGGTTCCGGTAACATACCTTATTTATCCGCTGCTGCTTTCGCTGCCAAGTGTTGTGCTGGTGCTGGGGCTCTCGTTTTTTTTGATGACGCTGATTAAAAATCAGGCGGTAACATTTATTCTGATGCTGGGACTGCTTGGCGCCGGAATGTTTTATTTCAGCAATAAATGGTACAATGTGCTGGATGTGTCGGGTTTCAACACCGCGATGGCGTATTCAATTTTTACGGGACTGTCCGGCGTTGCAAACCTGCTGATGGTGCGCGGCGCTTACGTTTTGCTCGGTTTCGGATTTATCTTTTTCACCGTTCTAATGCTGTCGCGCCTTCCACAGGAGAGGCATTTCCGCACGCGAACCATTGCAGCAATGCTCCTCGCCTTTATTCCCGCTATTGCTATGCTTTCGGTATTTGTAATCCGCAAGGCAAATGGCGAAACATTGCGTGCCGAAATCATAAAACTCGAAGAAACACTTCCCATGCAACCCTCATTAACAATTACCGAAAACCATCTTTCGCTTTCGCAAAATGGAAACGAGATTGCAGTTGTTTCGCAGTTAACGGCTTTCACCGAAAGTTCAAAAATTTCGTTTGTAATCAATCAGGGCTTCACCATTCACAATATAAAACTGAACGGAAACGATGTAAGTTTTGAACGCAGACTGCATATTGTTTCGCTGAAAAGCGATGATGCTGCCGGCAAGTTTCTGCAAATCGAAATCACCTATTCAGGCAAACCCGACGAACGAACTTTTTTCCCCGAAATACCTGAAGACGTAAGGCTGCGTTCATCGCATCTCAACATGCTGATGGCTGGAAAAGAAATATCGTACATTTCGCCCGACTATATTTTGCTGACTCGCGAAGCAGGCTGGTATCCCGTAGCGGCGGCACGCAACTACCGGAGCTATCCGCAGTTTACACGGTTTACTCTCGAAGCCGAAGTGTCGCCGCATTTAACAGTATTCTCGCAAGGTCAAAAAGAAGCAGCAAACAACAAAGTGCGCTTTACTCCCGAAACGCCACTCAACGCATTAAGTTTCACCGCCGGAAAATACGAAACGCGCACCCTTGTGCTCGACTCCATTGAAGTTACGCTTGCAGTACATCCACGAAATATAAAATTTATCGACCGCTATTTCACCGAAATCAATGATACGATACCGGTTTTGCTTTCGGATATGAAAGGCGACTTTGAACGACGGCTCGGATACACTTATCCTTTTAAAAGATTCAGCGTGATTGAAGCGCCCATTCATTTTTACACCTTTCCCCGCAACTGGACGCTGACTACCGACGATACGATGCCCGAACAGCTCCTGCTACCCGAAAGAGGCGCCGCCGAGTGGAACTACGACTTGAAAATGCAGGACAGAATGACAGGATGGCAAAACAGAGATGAAGGCGAGCTGCTCCCGAAAGAAAAACAGGCACGTGTGTTTAAAAACGTTGTGGGAAATATGCTCTTTTCTGCATCACAGTTTAACTTTGGATGGAACGAACGGTTGCGACATTCAATTTTTCCGCAATATGCCGGCTATTTATCAGGTATCGAACAGGAAGGATTTCCTGCCATGCAGTTTATTATCGAAAATTATCTCTTTTCGAGGGTCATCAATCAGGGAGCAAGCATATTCAACTTCTCCGGCAATTCTGAGCAGATTGTTCTGAAACTGAAAAATAAAAACCTGCTCTCGCTGCTTGATTCGATGAAGTACGACTCGAAACTGCCCGACCTTGTATCGCGCAAAGGCGCCGAACTTTTTCGCACTCTTCAGCTGAACGTTGAGCCGCAGAACATCGACGATGTGTTGAATACGATGCTTGCCAAGCAAAATTTTGAACTGGCGCCTGTCGATACCTTTATGCATCGGCTCAACCAAACAACAGGCAACGCACTTTCGCCGCTCGTTGACAACTGGTTGCACAATACTGCATCGGCAGCCTTCCTGTTTGGTGAAACACGCGCATCGCGCATTAACGATGGAAACCGCGAACGCTTCCAAGTTCGCCTGCAAGCGCAGAACACAGGCAATGGCGATGGCATATTGAGCGTTGCCGTTCGCGAACAGCCCCGCGACGGCGACCACATCCCCACAGCAAGCCGAAGAAACGGCAGTTTCAATCAAAAAGAGGAAATAATTACAATGACTGTTGATAAAACGTATATGATTCGTGCCGGAGAAACGGTAGAAATAGGCATTGTAAGCAACAGCGAGCCGCGCGAGTTGGTCATAAACACCTTTGTTGCCCACAATGTGCCTGTTTCGCAAACAATTCCCATCAATAATATAGGCGAAGAACGAAGCGCTGCTTTCGAAGGCATTCGTCCCTACAGCGGAACCATCTTGACATCGCAGCCTTACGAATATATTGTGGATAACGAAGACGCCGGATTCTCCATTATCAATCAACAGGAAAAAAATACGCTGAAAGATTGGTGGTTGTTGCACACAGCGCCTGATACGGGCGACAAATACAAGTCTATCAACGACTGGAGACCCGCACACAAATGGGAGTTTGTGCTGGGCAACTATTATGGCAATTACGTCCGCTCAATGGTTTACATCCGAAAGGGCAATGGCGCAAACAAAGTACAGTGGAAAACCGAACTGCCCGAAAGCGGCAACTACACGGTTTATGTTTACCTTCCCAACAAACACAGGCGGTGGAACAATCAGGACGACAACGACCACGCGGGCAGTTACTCCTACACCGTTGTTCACGACGACGGTGAAGAAGCCGTTCAGGTAAAAGTTGTGCGCGAAGCAGGCTGGCATGCGCTCGGCAGTTTCTACATCTCGAAAGGAACAGCATCCATTATGCTAAGCGACAAAACCGACGAGCATATCGTAATTGCCGATGCCGTGAAGTGGGTAAGAAGGTAATTATCTATAAAAATCTGTTTGTACTCAAACAGAAATGATTTGCGAATAAAAGCAACAAGGGGATTAATCCCCTTGTCAATAAATAAAACTGAACAGTTAAAAACTGGAAGCCTCTGTTATTTGCAAACCATTCCCGCTTAAGTATAATCTGTGTTGTTTATGTCTAAAATCAAAAACAATTATAATGAATTCAGTTATTTCAGCAGAACTTAAATTACGGAGAAAGCGTTTACAGCAAGCCATCCGCGAAAGCGAAATGGATGCCTGCCTTTTGTCAGACACTACCAATATCTGTTATGTGGCGGGAATGGTTTTCAGCGGCTATGCCTACATACCGGCAGATGGCGAGCCTCTTTTTTTTGTCAAACGTCCTACCGGATTGCTGGACGAAAACATTATTTACATCCGCAAGCCCGAACAGATGGCAGACTTCCTTGCCCAACGAGGCGTTAAAATGCCCAACAGACTTCTTTTAGAAGGCGACGAGCTTACTTTTAACGAATACGTCCGTATTCAAGCGGTTTTTAATCCCCAAAAAACAGGCAATGCCACTGCATTGATGCGCTCGGTGCGCTCAATTAAAACAGATTACGAAATATCTCAGTTTCGGATTTCGGCGCAAAAGCAAACAATGACATATACCGCCATAAAATCGTGCTATAAAACAGGTATGACCGACGTGGATTTCCAGATTGAGATTGAATATCTGATGCGTAAGAACGGTTCGCTGGGCATTTTCCGCACATTCGGCGCCAACATGGATATTTACATGGGAAGTATTTTGGCAGGCGACAATGCACAGGCGGCTTCCCCTTTCGATTTTGCACTGGGCGGCGCCGGACAGGACGTTACTTTGCCAATTGGCGCCAACGGTACGGTTTTAAAGGAGGGAACCGCCGTGATGGTTGATATGGCGGGAAATTATACGCCGTATATTACCGATATGACAAGAGTTTTTGCCGTAGGAAAGCTAACGGACAAGGCGTATCGTGCACACGAAGTTGCTGTACAGATTCAAAATGAGATTGAAAAAGCGGCTCATCCCGGCGTTTGTTGCGCCGATTTATACAATCTTGCTTTAAAAATCGTTGAAAAGGAAAACCTTTCCGACTGTTTTATGGGAACAAAACAGCAGGCAAAGTTTGTCGGGCATGGCATCGGACTGCAAATTAATGAACTTCCGGTTTTAACAGGGCGGTCAAACGAAATTTTGCAACCCAACATGGTTTTTGCACTCGAACCTAAGTTTGTGATACCCAAAGTGGGGGCAGTCGGTATCGAAAACAGCTTTCGTGTTACCGAAAACGGGCTCGAAAAATTAACCGTTTTTGAAGAAGCAATTATTGAACTGACGTAAATAACAAATACCAAATTGCCATAAAACAGTTTAAATGTTCTTTCGAAAAATAAGAATGACGGAAAATTTGTATCTTTGCAGGAAATTTTAAATGTCATGCAGGAATCTATTATCATACGAAATTTTGGACCAGTCAAAGAGGTCGAAATTCAAAACATCACTCCATTTACTGTATTTATTGGCGAATCGGGAAGTGGAAAAAGTACGGTTATGAAAGTAATCATACTGTTCCGATGGATTTTAAAAATGATTAATATTCGATCGTATTTAAAACATTCGAAAATATCGAAATCTCCGTTCCGGTTCCGATTCGATTCATATTTGCGAACAAGCGGACTGGGTGATTATATTAAACCGAATACCAAAATTGTTTATCGTAAAGGCAGCAGCCAAATATCCTATTCAAATAATAAGATTGACACAAAAGTTACTGTTTTACAAAACGAATTAAGTTTGGATAAATTGTGTTTTATTGCAGACAAACGCAATATGATACCTGATATTCTTGATACCAAAAAATCGGAAGGACTGAATTATTATTTGAATGAAACGTTCAACGACTTTTAAATCAGTATTCCGAAAACCGTTATAAAATGTCTAATCAAGATATTGAAGTATTCGGCTTTGAATTATGGGAATTTTCGGGAAATCAAACCTGTTTGCTGCAAACCGAAGCTCTAAACTCCAATAACTAAACTCTAAAACAAAGGTGGCAAAGCAAAAATCGGGATATATAATAATTGTGATAATGGCAATTGCCTTTATTGGGCTGATTGCGGCGGCAACTCTTGCCCCAAAGGAGATCGACTGGAGCCTGAGTTTCTCCAAACGGCACGGCATTCCGCTGGGTGGCAAACTCGTTTTTGATGTGTTGCCAAGCATGTTTCCAGCGCAGAATATTACAACCGCCCACTCGCCGCTTACACAGTTTTTGGGCGATGATACACCGCTCAATACCAATTTTATTTATATCAACACAGCATACAGCCCCGAAATAGACGAAGTAAACAAACTTATTGAGGTAGTCGAAGCCGGAAATTCTGTTTTTATTGCAGCACAGCATTTTTCGCACAAATTTATTGACACAGCAAGGCTGGCAGTGAGTTATAATTCAATAATCGACCAGTCAATCACCGTCGATTCCGTCCGATTTAGCCTTACCAACCGCAAACTCGAAACAGCAACAGGGTACTGGTTTAAAAAAGCCTTCACCGACAACCATATTACAGCTTACGACTCCACGCGCACAACCGTACTGGGCTACAATAACAAAGGCCAAACCAATTTCATACGGATGAAGTTTGGCAAAGGCTGGCTTTACATCCATTGCAACCCGATGATTTTTACCAATTACCATTTGCTTGCCGGCAATCACAGCGAATACATATTTAAATGCCTCTCGTACATGCCTGTTGCGCCAACGGTTTGGGACGAAAACTACAAAGAAGTAAACGTCAGAGTAGCGTCGCCAATCGGTTACATATTGAACAACCGTGCGCTGCGAATTGCGTGGTACATTATGCTGCTGGGCGTTGTTCTCTACTTTGTTTTCGAGGGAAAACGCCGCCAGCGACCAATACCCGTTATCCAGCCGCCCGGAAACAATTCGCTTGAATTTGTCGAAACTGTCAGCCGTCTTTACTTCAGCCGTCAGGAACACAAAGGCATTGCACAAAAACGATTCATATATTTTATCGACTTCATTCGCAAACGTTATTTTATCGATTTCAATACAGACGAAGAGCGTTTGATTGACGACGTTTCGCAAAAATCGGGCATACCGCACCGCAGCGTAAGGTCGCTTATCGGTATCGGAAAAAACATTGAAAAAGTAAACAGTATTACACACGAAGATTTACTGCAATTCAACAGTCAATTAGAATATTTTTATAAAAACTGCCGTTAAATTATGGAACTGAAAACAAACAGCATCAGTAACGAACAGCCATTGTTCGAAAACCGTCTTAAAGTGGACGAAATAAATCATGTAGCCGTCAGAATCAGAAACGAGATTGGCAAAGTTATCGTTGGGCAAAACAGCGTTATCGACCTGCTGCTCACAGCCCTGCTTGCCAACGGGCACGTATTGATTGAAGGCGTGCCGGGAGTAGCAAAAACAATGATAGCCAAACTGCTGTCGAAAACCATCAACACAGGGTTTTCGCGCATACAGTTTACCCCCGACCTCATGCCCTCCGACGTACTGGGAACTTCGGTGTTCAACGCAGCAACATCTGCCTTTGAGTTTAACCGCGGACCTATTTTTTCAAACATGATACTGATTGACGAAATCAACCGCGCACCGGCAAAAACGCAATCAGCGCTTTTTGAAGTAATGGAAGAGCGGCAGGTTACAGTTGACGGAACTACGCGACAAATGAATGCCCCCTTTATCGTCCTTGCAACGCAAAACCCCGTTGAACACGAAGGAACATACCGCTTACCCGAAGCACAGCTCGACCGTTTTCTTTTCAAAATAAACATAGATTATCCAAGCATTGACAAGGAAATCATTATTCTTCAAAACGCAACAGCGCGACGGGGCAAAAAAGAGGGCGACGAAGTAATGCCGGTTGTTTCCGAAACCGAAATCAAACGGTATCAGGAAACAACCGCCAATATTATGGCAGAGCCGCACCTGTTAAGCTACATAGCCGCCATCGTAGATAAAACAAGAAACAACCACTCACTTTATCTTGGCGCAAGCACACGGGCTTCGCTGGCAATACTTCGGGCATCGCAGGCATTTGCCGCCTTGCAGGGGCGCGACTTTGTTACACCCGACGACATTCGCGAAGTAATCTTTCCGGTTCTCACACATCGCATCATCCTCTCGCCCGAAAAAGAAATGGAAGGCGTAAAACCCGAAACAGTTATCCGGCAAATACTCAATTCAATCGAAGTGCCAAGATAAGAATATTTTTAACACCCAACACTTAATCAATGCAGCCGTTTTTTATTCAACGTGTGCGCCAGCAACGTTTTTTCAAACAAAATATGCTTTTGGATAAATATTCCGTATCAACAAATATTTATTACCTTTGCGCCATAATTTAATAAAAAGAAACAAGCAACATAATGCCGCAATTATCAGTAATCATCCCCAACTACAACAAGGCCGAATACATTGCACAAACGCTGCAGTCGCTCATCAGCCAGTCGTTCAGCAACTGGGAAGCGCTCGTTGTTGACGACGGCTCAACCGACGGTTCGCAAAACATAATAACCCAATTTTCGGCAAACGACCCGCGAATCAAATTTATTCAGCGCCAAACCCTCCCCAGAGGAGGCTCAGCGTGCCGAAACATTGGCATTGCCAACAGCAGCGGAAAATATATGATGTTTTTCGATTCCGACGACGTAATGGCGCCCGCATGCCTCCAGCAAAGGTTTAATATGATGCAGCAGCGCAGCCATTTAGACTTTGCCGTTTTCCCTGTAGGCACATTCATCAATGTTGTTGGCGATAACAAAATGGTATGGACACCCCGAAAAAGAAACCATTTGAAAGCATTTTTGAGGCACAGCTTACCATGGAATATCATGTCGCCCATCTGGAAAACAGAATTTGTAAAAGAACAGCTAAAAGGCTTCGACCCCCTGTTTCCCCGCCTTCAGGATGTCGAATTTCATACATGCGCATTGCTGTGCAGCGGCGTAAAATATCGAACAGTAAGAAGCGTTAAACCCGAATGTTTTTACCGTATCAACGAACAGCGCAGCAACCTCAACTATTTTCAAATGCTCGAAAACATGTTGGCCGGCATAGAACTGTACATTAGCAAATTTGAAAAAATAATTTCGAAGCGCTCCTTAAAACGAAATTTGCGAGGCACCTTCTTTTCGTTTTTAACACAGATAAATTATTACAAAGCAGTAAACAGCATTACACTGCTCGATTATCGCGTTATGTTAGACTGCATCGACAGCATCGTTATAAAATCAAAAGTTTTTAGCGAAAAAGACTGGAACAGAATAAGCCACTACAACCGCCTTTATCAAAAAGGATGGTGGCGAATAAAAGGTTTTAACTGGTTGAGCAAGTCAATCTTTATCTGGATGTAATGCCTTTCCACGTCAAGCCATATCCTCTCACACTCCAACCCGTTCAACACAACGCTTTTTTTCAGACAAGGGGGCATGCCCCTTGTCTTTTTCCAAAGACGTTTAATAAGTAAAATTGCTATAATCCATCATTTCCGTTCATAATCCGCAAAACAAGGGGATTAATCCCCTTGCCATTCGTTCATAACCCTTCATTTTTAAAGTCGAAAAGCCATAAGCTACGCGGAAAATAGTATTGAAACGCACATTTACACCTACTCAACCGTTCATCCTGACAAGGGGATTAATCCCCTTGTTAATAGAGATGCGGCATCAGCAGCAAGGGGGCATGCCCCCTTGTCTGTAACACTCGCAAAACAGTATTAACAGGCAAAACAGGATTCCAGCTTTAGCTATTCAGTTCTATTTACTGACAAGGGGATTAATCCCCTTGTTGCGGCAATGGGGCATGCCCCATTGTTAATTATGCGAACATAATTAATTCTGTTTGAGCATATATCCTCTTTTCCCTCTACCCACACATCTTAAGTGCCCAGCATAAATTAACCGATACAGTCTTTTACCACAAAGTGTACAAATAACACGCAACGGCACAGTGTCCTTTGCGAACAGCTTTGTGCTCTCTGCGGTTTACTTTTGTGAAGCAACGCACGGGCAAGTGTGAGCAACGCACGGGCGAGTATGAGCAACGCACGGGCGAGTGTGAGCAACGCACGGGCGAGTGCAAAGCTATTTTATCCTTTATATTTTATTTTTCACCTTTTCATTTTTTTACATACAAGCAATAGATCAATTAGCTCCCACCATCAAATTATACCACCCGCTGGCTTTAGCAAGCATATAGAAAGAAAAAAAATAGCTTTCACCCAAAACCAGCCCCCGTTTTGTATAATTATACTCAAAAATAAATGAATTGCAAAAAATGGTCGATTGTTCGTCATTGGCAGCGCAGGCGAAGCAATCCATAAGATATATATTTATAGATTGCTTCGCCTGCAGCCCGCAATAACGAAAACGTTATCATGCCACAATAAAAATTAGCAATTCATTTTTCATTGAATATAATCAAATATATTCCTGTATTTTTCCACAGCATGGTCGAAAAAAATAATTAAAAAAAAATGCATTCATCAGCATCAATCACAAAAACAATTTCTACCTTTGCAAATCAAAATTATCACAGTTTGGAACAAAGTTTTAACAGTTATATTCATTAAAATAAGGAACAGATACCATGGCCAGACCACGACAATCAGAGGCTGACATCCTCGAACAGTACCGCGTATCGCTCAACAACGCCGAAGCGCACCCCATCATCTCCAAAGCCCTTGCCGAACTTGGGTACAACGCCGAAAAACTGGGCGAAGGCAAAGCGCTGTACAGCACAACCCGCAAATTGTACGACCTCAACATGGTTGAAGACGACCAGGCATTAGCCGCCTACAAACTTTTCGGCAACACCCGAAACGAACTGAACATCCTTTACCGGACACACCGTAAAAAAGCCAAAGTAGTCTTCCGTAAAGACCCCATTATGTGCAGTCGCCTACTCATCAGCGGATACTTTCCAAAAGCCTACATCAAATGGCTCGAAGCTGTAAAAAAATTTTATACCGAATTAAGCGGCGACGAAACAGCAAGCAAAGCCCTGCTTACACTCAAAGTGCTTCCGGAGGAATTGCTAAAAGCCAATTTGCTGATTAAAGCAGTCGAAAGAACCCGCGCCGCCTATATGGTCGAAAAAGGCGAATCGCAGGACGCAACTGATCAAAAAGACATCGCCTTCGCAAAAATGGACGACTGGATGCACGATTTCTACGCCGTAGCCCGCATTGCCCTCGAAGAACATCCGCAACTCATCGAAGCGCTTGGAAAACACGCTTAGGCGAACTCCTGAGGCTGTTCAAGAAGTCTGTTTTGAACGCAAATGACACAAATATCACAAATGAACACAAATTTTATTTTGATGGAAATAAACACATTAAAAGCAAATGCTTATTGTTGTTTTTGCATAAATTTGCGTTTTTTGTGTCATTTGCGTTCTTTTTGGACAGCCTCAGTAACATATTATACTCAAACAAAATTGATTTGCGAACATACTCAACAATGGGGCATGCCCCATTGCCGGTGCTGGATAGCAGTTGAACCGGTACATGAAGCCTCTGCTGTTTGCAATTTATTTCCGTTTGAGTATAAATACCTCCCGTAATTCTCAATTCTTAATTCTTAATTCCCAACAATCATGCGTCCCTATCTCAACTTAATACAGCACGTGCTCGACAACGGATTCGAGAAAAACGACCGCACCGGCACAGGCGCCATCAGCGTATTCGGTTATCAAATGCGTTTCAACCTCAACGAAGGCTTTCCACTCCTTACCACCAAAAAACTGCATCTTAAATCCATCATCCACGAGCTGCTGTGGTTTCTCAAAGGAAGCACCAACGTAGCCAGCCTTCAGCAAAACGGCGTCCGCATCTGGAACGAATGGGCGCTCCCAAATGGCGAACTCGGACCCGTTTACGGCTACCAGTGGCGCTCGTGGGAGGCAGGCTCCGGCAAGTACATTGACCAGATTGCACAGGTAATTAACTCCATCCGCAACACTCCCGATTCGCGCCGTCATATAGTAAGCGCTTGGAACGTTGGACAAATCGACGATATGCAACTCCCTCCCTGCCACATCCTGTTCCAGTTCTACGTAGCCGGCGGCAGGCTCAGTTGCCAGCTTTACCAGCGAAGCGCCGACATATTTCTCGGCGTACCGTTCAACATTGCCTCCTACGCCCTGCTGCTAATGATGATAGCACAAGTTACCAACCTTAAGCCGGGCGAATTTGTACATACACTCGGCGACGCACACATCTACACCAACCATATTGAGCAGGTACGGCAGCAACTCATGCGCGAACCGCGTCCGCTGCCTACGATGCGCATCAATCCCGAACGAAAAAATATCGACGACTTTATTTACGACGATTTTCAACTCGAAAACTATAACCCCCATCCACATATTAAAGGAGCAATATCGGTATAGTGGTTAGTGATTAGTGGTTAACGGTTAATCACTAACCACTAATCACTAACCACTAACCACTAACCA
>JAITVO010000296.1 GCA_031285765.1 Cytophagaceae bacterium
GCCTGCACCTGCTCGCGGATGATGCGGTCGCCCTGGTCGAGCACGCTCAGGATGGTTTCGTACTTCAACTCCGACCCCGCATCCTTGATGCGACGCGCAATGTCGGCGCTGCGCAGGGAGGTTTTCCCCGCGGTGTGGACACTTCGGCGATGTTAAAGCACAAGACAATTATTATTATTACAAAGGAGAAAAACAATCCTTAACATTAGACAAAACAAAGTTGAGCATAACAACTACAGCCTCTTTTCAAAAAGAGAATGAGCAGAATGTCGAATACGAGATATTAAATTTGGATAAAGATTTAACAAATTCGGATTTAATGTTTGGGAACATCAAGTTATATTCAAAACCAAAAGAAGGAGAATATAAAGCAGTCATTAATACTCTAAAAAACAACAAAGATGTTGTTGCCGTGCATCCTAATTTCATTACTTCAAAAAATATTGAAATAGGAATGTCTTCTTATTTTTACGTAAGGTTACGTAAAGCCTCGGACTACGATCTATTAAGTAAAATTGCAGAACAGATGAGTGTTGTGATTGTGGAGCAAAACGCTTTTTTGCCATTGTGGTACACATTGAGATGCACAAAAACAACATCTGATAACACGTTAAATATTGCAAATTATTTTTACGAAACAGGATTATTTGCATCAGCCGTACCCGATTTTCTTTCCGACGATCTGTTTTGCAGTAATGACCCTGATTTTTCTCAATTATGGGGATTAAATAACACATCGAATCCAAATATTGATATTAATGCCTGTGCTGCATGGAATGTTACTCGTGGTGATGGCGTTTCTGTTTCTGTTTTAGACCAAGGCATAGAATTAACCCATATAGACTTGATATCAAATGTTTCTTCATGGAGTTACGATACTGAATCCAATTCTTCGCCAAGTCAAATTTTTGGAGATCATGGAACCCATTGTGCAGGAACAATAGGAGCTGTTAAAGATAATAATACTCAGGTAACAGGTGTAGCACCCGAATGTACCTTAATGTCTATAAGTAACTCATTATATGGGACTCCAAACAGTCGGATGAAACGAGCAGACGGAATAAATTGGGCATGGCAAAATGGAGCGGATGTTATTAGTAATTCATGGGGGTCCAGTGTCCAATATGATGTGATTGACGAAGCGATTGACAACGCATTAGAATACGGAAGAAATGGGAAAGGGACAATTGTTATTTTTGCTTCCGGTAACGATTATGGCTCTGTTGGGTATCCGGCAAACTCTAATCCTGATATCATTGCGGTTGGTGCAATAAATATAAATGGTACAAGGGCGGGTTTTTCCAACTATGGAACAGAGTTAGATGTAGTTGCCCCTGGTGTGGATATTTTGTCCACTCTTCTAAATAATAGCACAGGTCTTAATAGTGGTACTTCTATGGCAACCCCTCATGTGGCGGGCGTTGTCGCACTTGCTTTATCTGCAAACCCAAACTTAACCGGTCTGCAAGTGCGCGATATCATTGAGAGTACGGCGCAAAAAGTCGGCGGGTATGCTTATCAAACAACAACCGGTCGCTCCAACGGTAGTTGGGATGACGAAATGGGCTATGGTTTGATAGATGCCTATGCCGCAGTTCAAGCTGCAGCAAGTACTGGCGGTTGTGTTTCCTCTTTTTCCAACCAAACAGTAACAGCCAATACAACAATTTACGGCTGCAGCACACTCACCGTTCAGAACGTTACCGTTGCCGCCGGCGCCAAACTGACAATAGTATCGGGAGGCGATGTTACGTTCAGCAACTTTGAAGTAGCACCGGGAGGTGAATTCGACCTCCAATAAACAGAGCCACTCCCTGCTGTTGTTTCCGCAGGCCGGGAAAGAAAACCCCTTCTGCGGAAACTCCGCAGGCAAAAAACCGGCAAAAATCCTGTCTAATGTAGGCAGCGCTACATGAAAGATATCCCCAGTGATATGCCGAGCATGTTTACCCTGTTGCCCGTTACGCTGAAGTCTTTTTCAATATTGGCATTGAATGTATTGGTGTATTTGCCGTAGAAGCCGGGCGTGTCGAAAAAACGCATGTATTCGAGCCCCAGCAGCAAATCTGATTTAGGCGACAGGGTGTACCGGAAGTTAAGCCTTCCGGTCAGGTAGCCCGGCGCAACGCGCTGGCTGTCGTACCCGTTGTAATGTTTGCAGTTCCAGATGTAGGTTGCACTGTATTGCATGTTTGAGCCATGCTCTTTCAGCATAACGTCATACGACCGCTGCGGCATTGTCATGAAGCCAATTCCGAGGTATGGCATAACAGTAAGGTTGCTGTTGTTCGTAGGTATTTTCCCGAACATGCCGGCGGTCATCTTGAAGCGGGCGCCTGCGGTGCCATCGCCCGACGACGACACTGTTTCGCGCAGGTAATACCGGGTTCCGACATACGGCACGGGCATCTGTTCCATGTTGAGCGTACGCATTGCCGGAGCGGGCATTATCCCCACGCCCATGTCCATAAACATTCCTGCATGCGGAATGTTGAACGACAGGTTCAGTACGCCCCTCAGTTCGGTGATAACAGCGGCGGGAAGCCCGCTGTTTACGTAAGATGCGTTGCTCCACCTGTTGAGGCCTGCATGCTGCGCAAGCTGGAGGTCGATACTGTAGCGTTTCCGTATGGCATTGCCGTCCTGCGCAGCAACAGGCTGCATCAGTGCAATTGACAGCAGAAGTATTGTGATTTTTTTCATGGCTTAATAGAAGTTAACCGGCGGTGTGTCGTGGAAAAACATTAGCGTCTGGCCATCGTAGTATTCTACCCTGAAGGAGTGCTGGCCGGGGTCGGGCGCTACGAGCAGCACGAAACCCTCGTCGATGTCGGCCGGAAGGTAATCGCTGTCTGCCTCCTTGAAGAATTTTGAAACATATTTCCCGGCCGCAACGGCAGCGCTGAACCGGTCGTTGCACTTTATTGCCTTCGAGTAACGGCTGGCAAGCGAACCGTACTGGTTTTCGCCTTTCCTTACGGGGCCGGTGATGAACATGTCGTCGTCGTCCGACAGTTCGTATCCGGTAATCCATTTAATGCCCAGCATGTATGCCTCTTTTTTTACGGGTGAAGCCGATACTTGGGGCTGTTCTCCCGAATTGTCGATGTTTACGGCTTCAATGCCAAGCAGCGAAACGGGTACAACGGGGTCGGCCCAGCTGTCGCTGTCTGCTTCTTTTGAACATCCGGCCATCGCTATTATAATTGCAACCGGTAAAAGTATTTTTCTCATGTTAAACATATTTATTTGCGGCGCAAAGATAGTTTTAAATTTGAAACCGGCGCTAAAAATTAAGCAACAGGCTTTTGTGGAAAATATGCAGCATGTTATTACAACACGCGGTATTCAGCATCATCATTGCTGTAGGCGCAGCCTGAAGCAACCGGGTTTATGAGCTCGGCGAAGCCAATCCAGAAAGTGTGTACTGCATGGATTGCTTCCCGCTTCGTACCTCGCGGTCGCAATGACGAACAGGGTATTGAAGTTCTATTTCCAGAAGAGGTCTAATCCCTGCTGCGTTGCAGCAGACCCGAACAAAATTTCCCTCTGCTTCGTTGCAGCAAACAGGAAAATGACCAAAATACTGTTTGCTGCAATGCAGCAAACCACAAAATGACCAAAGTCCCGTTTGCTTCGTTGCAGCAAACCACAAAATGGCCAGATTACTGTTTGCTGCAACG
>JAITVO010000013.1 GCA_031285765.1 Cytophagaceae bacterium
TTAAATTTGGCGAATAGGGCGGAAGAAACAGTTGTGTGATTTTAGTTCCCGACACCCATTCCGATAACTCTTTGTTCCTGTAGTAACGGGCATTATCGGATATGATGCATATCGTTTCGGCCTCCGGATGTCTTTCCAGTGCTTTTGGGTAGAGTTCTTTGGTGGATTGGGCATTGACCCGCTACAGTCTATGGCTATCACGTTGGTTACATCTTTGGCGTTGATAATACGTTGATATTGACCCTGTCCCGACCGCTAACGGTGGATTGTTCAAACTCTTTGCCCTTCTCTATTCATGCGTATGTCGAACGGGAATTATGAGTGGGATGTACACCATCCGCGTAATAAACGACAGTATTATCATCCAAATTATCAAACAGTTCAGAAAGTTCAGAGGTAAAGGCTTCCTGTTTGTCCGCCTCACATTCGCAGGGTACTTCTTTCGTCTTTTTGTAGGTAAAGCCAATCCGATTGAGTAAGTCAACTATCCCCTTATTGGTATATTCAACACCTAAAGATGCCTTTATCAACAAAGCTACCGATTTGGAATCAGTATAAATCAGACAACTGAGTTCTGAACGCAACACTGTTATTTCTCTGCTGGTGAGCATACACCAATAGCCTTTGTGACGCTTTTCCAGAAAGGAGTCCAACCCGACCTCTCTGAAGAGAGCCCAATAACGATAAACGGTAGAAGCATCAATGCCCAAACACTCCGATACGTTCTCGGGAGAATAACATTTAGCTAACATCAGTAGAGTGGTTGCCTTGATATATTCTTTGCCACGCACATTACGCTGGTAACGACGTAAGGTCTCCATATCAGACACAGGTAACTCATATCTCATGGCGCAAAGGTCGGATTTTATTCGATAAGTTGCAAATCATTTACTTGTGAGTATAATTGAGTAGATATTTGTATAAATCAATTGATTAAAAAGATACTTATCCAAAACTTAACTTTGCAAACATGATAAATGTTTGTAATTTGCCATTTTTTTTGTTCCTTTGCACAAATTTTTGGGAAATGAATTTGATTGTTTTACTTGATTATGTGGGAACATTAGTGTTTGCCATCAGTGGGGTTTTAACGGCTGCCGAAAAGAAACTCGATTATTTCGGAGTAGCCGTAATTGGAGTAGTAACAGCAGTTGGCGGCGGTACCACACGCGATTTGCTGTTGGGTGTAACACCGGTAACTTGGCTAAGCACGCCAATTTATCTATACACCATTATTGGCGGTGTTATTATTGCAATTGTTTTCAGAAAACAGCTTGTACACGTTCGGCGAACCCTCTTTCTGTTCGATACTATCGGAATAGGTGTTTTTACCATTATCGGTCTCGAAAAGGCACTGATGCTGGGCGTTCATCCAGCAGTAGCGGTGCTGATGGGCATGACAACTGCCGTAGTGGGTGGTATTATTCGCGACATATTGATTAACGATGTTCCGCTGATTTTTAAGCGCGAAATTTACGCCACTGCTTGTATTGCCGGTGCATTAGTTTACTTGCTGCTACGATATTTGAATTTCAATTCGGATTTAAATCAGTTACTTACAGCTTTAGCGATTATTTTTATACGTGTGTTTTCAATCAAATACAATTGGCAGATGCCTTTACTGATACTCCCCAAAAGGAAAGTAGATTAGTGCACCGTTATTCTTGGATGGATATTAAAAAATGGAGGGCATATTTCTCTACTCTCCATTAACCCCTAAAAACTATACCCCACTCCCACTCTCGCATTAAACCTGTGCAGCGGGTAGCCGTTGTACTGATATTGTTTTGCAGCGAATACATTGCCGACGTGGGCAAAGAAACGCCAGCGCGAATTTAGGCTGTAGTCGGCACCCAAGTTGAAATCTAAAAGGGAGTTCAGCTTTTTGGCGACGTATTTGTTGCCGTCGGCTTGGGGAGGCATCATTGCATACTGTACGCCCTGTACATTAAAAGCGGCTGTAAAACGCAGGTCGTGCATGGCGCGATATGCGGCACGGATGCCTATTTCCATGTCGGGTTTATGCCATGCCTTTGCCTGTTCTTTCAACTGCCAGCCGTAGTAGGCGGCACGTAGTGTGAAGTTGAGATCGGATGTGATGGCGGCTTTGAATTCGCCCGAAACGGTGAGCAAAGTGCCGTCGTCGTACACTGCACCGAAGCGGTTATCGTAGAACACTGCACTACTGTCAGCGTTGTGATACATGTTGTTCACAAAGAAATGTTCGTCGGTAAAGATGCCGTATTCAACCCGCACCGCAAATGAAGTGGCACTGCTGAAGTTACCCTTTATGCCTGCAAATAACTTGAAATCGTGCGCGGCTGTACGGAGGTTTAAATCGGGTGCCATGAAAGGATTTTCAGCCATTACCGAACGGTAACTGTTGGGTTTGACGTCGCCTGTAACTCCCGCTTGAAGTACGATGACGTCCTCTACTTTGAAATGAACGGCAACGTCGGGCGAAAGGTAGAATTTGTCGCCCAGCTCATCTAATCCAAAACCGACGCGCAGGCCAAGTTTCAGGAAAAAGTTTTTGTACGTGCGTGTAATCGACGGATTTATCTGCGCAAGCATACGATCGCGGCTCGTAAAAAGGTATCCTGCGGGAGCTTCTACGTTGGCTGTACGCGAGCCTGCATAGTTAATCGCCGTTTCGAGAAGCATATTGATTTCGCCCAGCGCAATGTTGAAGTCGCCACCGTAACGGAAACTGTTTTCGGTAATGCCCGTGTAGTTGCCAAATGTATAGAAACCGAGATGAATGTCGTACAGATTGGCGTTTCGCAATGCTCGGTTCGAGAGGCTCATGTTGATATCGAACGCCGTTTGTCGCTGTTTTTTATCAAGCAAAATGTCGCTGCCATGAATGATGGGATAGATGGGAGCTTCAGGCGTAATGTAGGTTGGATAATGCGAATAGTATTCGTCGTCTGCCGCGATGTTTCCAAGTCCGTAATAACGGTAACTGTAGTTGCTGAAATCCATATCGACGCCCAGCGTTGCTTTTCGCATAAAATGACGCATGTATAAACCTGCTGCGGTTTGGTGGTAGTCGGCATCGGCGTCCGAACCATCATCTAAAGTTAAATCACCAAGCGACGATTCGTGCGCAGCATTTAGCGCAAGCGCAAACTTTTCGTTGCGCACCAAGTTGTAATACAAGTTTCCGCCTGCAATGTTATAATTGCCCAAGTAGCCTTGAATGTAGGCAGGACGGAGTTCGCTCAACGGCTCTTTGCCCAAGTGCACAGGCGTTAGCGGAACAATTTCGGGCGGTGTTCCCAATGCTTTACCTTTCAGGTGATAGCGAAAAACAGGTGTGATTTTCAAAGTATCGCTTGGCGACGGCATGTCGTTAATTTTAAAAGCATCGGAGATGGTGGGGTTGTATTCGCGCACCACTTGCACGTCCTGATTGATGGTTTCTTCGGGTTCGGTCTGTTCTTCCTGCGAAAGCAGCGCAAACGGTAGCGCCCCAAAGACTGCAGTAACAATGATATGTTTTATTTTATGGTATTGCATAATCGGTTATTTGGCAGTTTATTTATAGTGTTTATTCCTAAACAATTATTATAAGCATAATAGGATAATCTATTTCAAATTATTTTGAATAAACATTTTGACTGCACTCATTCTTTCTCTCTTGTTTCGTTTGGCAAACGATTATGGTGCAGTAGACGCGATTAATCGCGTCTCTACGGTTGTGAGCAATATCAAGTGTAATCTAAATATCTCGCATAATGAATCTGTTCAAAAAATAACCGTTATATCTTCTTGCAATACTTTATCCTCTGTTTTAACGGTTACAGTAAAAACATATTCTCCCGACGATGGCTTTTCTAAAAAGTTTAAATACATCCATGTAGGGTCTAATAACTTTGTGTCGGGAACTGTGAGTTCAGACAGTTTCTTTACAACAAGATGATACCCATAACGCTTAATTCCGGTATATTTACCATATTCGTTAATCAATTCTTCTGTCCAGTTAGACTCATTAACATAACCACTTTTAACGTATTCGTAAGCCGATGAGCCGATAAACTCAACCACTTCGTTTAAGGACGCTCCAGCAGGATAATCATTGAAATCTTTATTACAGGCTATATTGATAAAAAATTCTTCAATAATAGCCTTGTTAATAAATGGTACCACATCTCTATTATAACAGGTATCTCCAAACTGTTTACTTATACTCTTGAATGCCTCATCTAAGGCATCATGGACATTATCAATATTTTCTCCTTTTATCCACATCCGTATTGCGTCATCGTTATATCCTTGCACACCAAAACTATCGACTGTTGTTACATAAACCTGAATGAAAGATTTTGAAAAGACCGCACCACTGATTGGCTTATGCTCTTCGCATCCTGCTAAAATGCAGACTAAAACAAAAAATAAAATATTTTTTTTCATTACTGTATATTTTTCAACAATTACTTTATTATATCTGCATTACTCTTCAATTCGAATCGATAATTGTATACAGTTCCCTCTTCGGTTGTACTTGTTCCTTTTGTAACAGGTCCCGGATATGTATTAAATGCTTCACTGTAATAATAGCCATTATCTTGTCCATCCCATCCCCAGTTGCAATGAACTAAATATTCGTATTGATAGGATTGATTTATAAGTACCCCATTATCATAGTTAGATACAGTTCTTTTTCGCTCCAAAACGGCATCAATTACCCATGCATGACCACGACTATATGACTCCGATTGACCTATTTTAAGCCCAAAAATGTAATAATTCGTTATAGTCTTAATAGCATACCCCTCTACAAATACTGGACGCCCGTCTATAACAGACTCCTTCACATTATTGAAGTTGTAATTGTAGAGATAGCCTCCGCATGAATAACCTAAGATATCTAACATATAGGCGACATATTTAGTACTAGTACCACTGCCATCTGTTCCATACGAAGTATTTAAGTAATCGCCAATCTGTTGTACCAGCCGTGCTATATCGTTGTGAGCTAAAGAGTCGTTACCCGTATGAATATTTGTATGTTTTTTTATTCTGTCCCAGTGAAGAATGTATGGTCCAAACGAATCGGGATAACCATAATGGTACATTATCTGTGCTATGGCTATAGGAACACAGCCGGCAAGTGCATTTTCCCCGCTTATTACAGGACAGTAGTTATTATACGGCGCATGTTGCCCCCACTCTGCGGCGATTATATTACCAAACACCTGATTATTTACCCATGGAGAATAACTCGTATAAGGAGGAGATGGCGGATTATTTGGAATCCAAGGCTGAGGTGTATCAATCGGAGACAACCCTTCAAGTTTCGTTTCCAGATTTGCTAAAAACATAACAAGTCCGGGATTATCAATTTCCACACCTTCATTAAGATTTCCCGACTCAGCAAATGCAAGCACAAGTACAGTTCGTGTGTCGCCCGAAATAATTGCAAATCCTTCATCGTTTTCGAAGTTGAACACATGAACAAAATAGTCATCATCGCCTTCCTCATTTTCATCATCACTCGACGATTTTAGTTTCGCATCGCCCGATTTTGTTGTGTAATGATTGGCAATTCGTCTTCCTTTTACAGAAGATTTCAGAGCACTCGAATTGTTTTGGTTTTCAAAAAAATCAAGCATGGCATTTACTTCTTTCAGCGCTTCTTCATAAGATACAACTGTACTCAACTCCTGCGGAAACTCGGTTTCATCCTCAACTAAACCATCATTATCCGAACAAGATAAAAAAACGGAAGCGAATAAAAGTAGTGCAAAAAAACAATGCACATTTTTCATAAAACTTTATTTTAAACAACAATTCAACTTGAACAAACCTTTTATTTTCAAACTGCGGTAACATTCTTAAGCAAGACATTTTTGCTTAGCGGCGACAAATATACGAAGTTTGAAGTTTTTTACAAAATGATATTTATCACCTTTTTTAATCACCCTTATTCCCCGAAGATGTTTTGGTTGTTGTATCCTGATTTTTATACTGCTCCAGCTTTGTTTGGGCTTCGGAATGGATGCCGTCGTCGGTGGTTTCGTAGTTTTCGAGAAGGCTTTCGAGATACTGTCCTGCCTGAAAGTATTCACCGCGAGCGGCATAAATATCGGCAAGCAGTATAAAACCTTGTGCAAGCCAGTATTGATGTGGAGTTCCCTTTTCAATAAAGTCGAATATCTCTTTTTCGGCGTCGTCGGCTTTGCCCTGTTTAAAAAGCATATCGGCAACCATGAATTTGGCTTCGGCGCCCTCTTTGCTGGCAGTGTTGGCTGACAGTGTACGGTATTCGTCCAGCGCCTGCTCGGTGCGGTTGAGCGCAGTCAAGGCTTTTGCCTTGAGGTAACGAGCCTCGCGAACAATTTCGGGTGGCATTTTCGGATTGTCGATAACGCGATTGCCCGCCTCAATTACCGACGACGGATTGTCCAAGTGCGCCAACGCCCGCATTTGTCCAATCAAGGCTTCCTGACGGTTTTCTTCAAGGTCGGCTTCGGCGTCGAGGCGGCGGAAGTAATCAAGAGCCGTACCATAATTCTCTTTACGGTAATGAATTTCGCCCGCACGCTTGATTGCGTCTTCCGAAAAGAGGCTGCGTCCATGTCCCGACACAAACTCAAACGAGTTGAGCGCTTCATCGTACTCGCCGTTGCGATACTGGCAGTCGGCTTTGTAATAATTGGCATTGAGCACAAATCGCCCCTGTGGATTGTTGCGTATGTAGTTGTTGAGCTGTGTTACAGCCTGCTCGCAGTTGCCAGCCATATAAACGCGCTCGGCTGCCACAAACGAGATAGAGTCGCGCTGATGGTCGTCAATCCTTGCAAAGCCGCCAATTTGATTGGTGTAACGAATGTATCCGTCGGGGTCGTTCTGGTCAAGATAAATATTGCGGATGCCAACAAGCGCAGTTTCGGCTTCGGGCGTTGCGGGAAACTCGTTTACCACGCGTTTGTAAAAACTCATGGATTGCTCAAGGTCGCCTGTATTGTAATACACAAGTCCGAGCTGCAACATCGCTTTTTTTCCGAAATTGCTTTGCGGAAAGCGCTCTTTCACCGTTTTGAAACTGCGGATGGCTTCATCCAAATTGTTGAGCGCCATGTACGAAAGTCCTATTTCGTAATACGAATCGTCCACGTATGACGATGTTGGATATTTGCCGATTAACGCTTCCAGCTGGCGCACCTTTTCGCGATGGTTGCCCGATATACCCAGCGAAAAAGCTTTTTGAAAGAGCGAATAGTCCGACGCCCCCCCCTGCGACTGCGCCCCCTTGTCGTAATAACTGATGGCAGTGTTGAAGTCGCGGCGCATGTAGTAAGTGTCGCCAATGCGGTTGAAAACGTCGCCTGTCATTGCGTTTTCTTTACCGCTCATCAGGTTCACATATTTGTTGAACCAATTTGCTGCTTCATCATAATTTTTTGTACCAAAATAAACGTAGCCCAAATTGTAATGCGCCGTAGCGTATTGTGGAAGCCTTTGTGCTCCCTGCGTTTGCACAAATGCCTGATAATCGGCGGCAGCCTTTTCGCGGTTACCAAGCCTGTAATACGATTCACCCCGCCAATAAAGCGCCAGCATCTGCAAGTTCTTATCGTAACTGCCATATTTCAGACTGTAATCGAACATCGTAATTGCCTCGCTAAACTGAATATTGGTAAACAGCTCCAGCCCTCTGTAATACGAAACCCGCTGCATTGCTCTGTAAACATCGTTGCTTTTATTGTTGATGCGCTCCATGACGTCAAGCGCCTGACGGTAGTTTTTGCTTGTAAGCAATGCCTGCCCAAGATATTCGTAAGCCTCATCGACGTGAACGCTGTTGGGATACTCCTCAATAAACTGCATAAACGAGTTGATGATTTCGTTAAACGGCGAAAACGACAGCTCGTAGTTCAACTTAATATAATTAAGCATGGCATCTTCGCGGATGGCTCTGTCAAAGCTGTAGCGCGTAGCGGCTTCAAAGGCTACACGCGCACGTTTTTTGTCGTTCAGTTTCAGATAGCTGTCGCCCAAATGGTAGTAGGCGTTTTGCGACATCGCATCGTCGCCCGTAGTAACCTGTGCCAGATTGTTTGCTGCCTCGTCGTAGTTTTCGCCAAAATAGTGCGACAGCCCCAAGTGGTAATAATCTTCGCGCTTCGGCGTTTGCGATTCCTTTATGGCAATCTCAAACAGCGGAATAGCCTCAGTGTATTCTCCCCGCGCATAATGCGCATCGCCCAGCACACGAGCCAAATCGACACGCATGGCGCCTTCTGCTTTGGGCATCAGGGGCGTTCCGTATTCAATTGCTTTGTCGTAATTGCCATGTTTGTAATAAATTTGCACTATATAATAAGGTACAACTTCGTCGTAACCCTTTTCGTGAAGAATGTTTTCGAAAATGCGCAATGCTTCGGCTGTTTTATCCTGTTCGTAAAGAATGTGTGCATAATAGTAGTTTGCCGACGACCACCACTGCCCTTTTACCGCTCGCGCCTTTGCCAGCAACGTGAGAGCGCCAGTGTAGTCGTCCTCCATAAACTTTGCATATCCTGCCTTGAAATTGTAACGCTGTTGCTCGTCGCTGTCGAGGTCGTTCACATTCGCCTTGTCGTACCACTTCACGGCATTGGCATACTTTTCATCGTTGTAGGCAAGCTCGCCCAACTGGAAATATGCCTGCGACAAATGGTTGCTTTCGGGATAATCGCGCACATACTTTTCAAGTAAATAAGCCGCATCGTCATTTTGCAGATGCGCTGCTGCCGCCGCCTCGTAATAGGCTGCATCCGATTTCAGCGTAGCATTGCCCGCCGCTGCATCGTTGGCGCACTGTCCGAAAAGTTTACGCGCCACGCCGTAACGTCCGCTATTGAAATGGATGTTGGCTTCGTCAAAAATATGTTCGGGCTGTGCCGATTCAATGGATTTCTGTCCGAAAGTAAACGTTGTTGCTGCAATAATGAGCATTACAGCAATCGAAAAAAATCGTTTTATCATCATCATTATCGTGTATTGAATATATCATGACCAATCAGCCTGCAAAAATAATAGAATTTGCAGAAAGCCACGACGTAAAACCGATATTATTAACGCAGATGTGCGGGAAAAAGTATAATGGCGCGTGAGTTTTTTGTAAAGACGCGATGTGTCGCATCTCTTTTTCAAAAAAAGGGGAACACAGGGATGATGCGGATAAATACGGATTTACTCAACCAGACGGATCAATACCTAAGCAGAAAGGCTAAATATTTTTCATAGCATCTCAAAAAAAACAAATTATCCGAATTAAAATTTACAACGGTGTAGAACTCTCAATTCGTAATCTCCCTACGCACCTTGCGTTGATTAAATGATTTAACTTTTAGTGCGATGTTCAAATGCAATACCTTTGCCTGTCTTTTGCCGAGGCCGTATTCAAAAATGGTGTTTACAACCCCGTTTCGTAATCTGGCTGGGAGGCTTTTTGTTACGGATATTTCCGTAGCGATTGATGATTACACTGGTGAGTTTTTAAAACATCCCATTATAGAAAAGTTTAGAATTGTCAAGTCTCCTGCAAAAGTTTATTATTCATTCTTATTTATTATCAATATGAAATAGCAAAAATCGATG
>JAITVO010000017.1 GCA_031285765.1 Cytophagaceae bacterium
AAACAAAAATGGTTTGCAAATAACAGAGGACTCCAGTTTTAACTGTTCAGTTTTATTTATTGACAAGGGGATTAATCCCCTTGCTGCTTTTATTCGCAAAACAATTCTGTTTGAGTATATATAAACAATGCAAAAATGAACAACTCTAACAAGGATTAGACGTCTGTTATTGTTTTATTTGATAACTCATTTCACTGACACAACCATCTGCATTAAAAAATATTTTTAATCCGAATATTTATTTTGTAGATTTACAAAATAAATTATATCTTTGTGCCGTTATTAAAATCAGAAACATCGTTTCGCATTAATATCATGTAATTCGTAATTATTAATCATTAATTTATTAAAGACTTATGGCTCGTTTAATGTATCAAAGCGATTCAACTCGCCAACACAGACGCATGGCTCGCCGACATATACGCCTTTGCGGGCAGATAAAAGGCGCAGCAAAGTACGGACAGGCAATGCAGCCTAAACTCGACACTCTTACCGAGAAAGAAAATGAAAAACTGGAAGCCGAAGAACTCTGCGAAAATGCCCTTGACGACCTTACGCTCAAAAACGCCACGCTCGACAACTGCATTCGCAATGTTTACGACATTATTCGCATCTATGACCGCGACAATCTCACGGATTTTATCACAGTTCTTTTTCCGAACAACCGGTTTACCGACATCACCAGCCTGCCAGTTACCGAAGAACCGCTCGAAGTAGTTCGTTTAATTGAAAAACTCAAAAACGCCGAAGACCAAAATTTTGTTCTTCCACACATCGACAGCCTCACCGCTGCTTTAAACAGCGTAAATGAAGCGATTGCTAACCGGCAACATGCAAACGAAAACCTTAGCAGGCGTCAGGCAAACGAAGAGCTGGCACGTAACGACATTCGCGCTCAGTATGAGTTTAATTACCTTGATGCTCGAAAAGATCTTGGCAAGCAAAGAGTTGAACTTTTGTTCCCCAAAGTGGCTCGCAAAGGAAGCAAGACAAAAAAAGACGCCAACAACAACATTACTGAAGAGTAAAAAGACGCCAAAAACGGATAAAAATCCGTCTTTGCAAATCGCAAGTACACCAAAGCATCGTCAAAATATATTTTGACAGTACTTAGGTGCACTTGCGATTTATAAAACAAAATTTTTACAGCACATTAGCGCACGTGTGATTCGCAAAAAATAATTTTTATGACACACTAAAGCATTTGCGATTGGCAAAAACAGATTTTGAAAGCACATCAATATACTTGCGATTCATAAAAAAGAATTTTTATAAAGCGCAAGCATGCAATGATGTCATCAAAAAGAATTTTCGACCATTCTTTGCTCATCTGCGCATCAAAATAACACGTTTTTGTTAAAAAAATGCACAAAACATCGTTATAAAAAAAGTTTTTGGATAAAAAGCAGCGTTGAAATGGTGGTTGAAACAAAAATAATTTGCTTTGTAGCCTGCTGGCAGATTCATAAAATCAGGTTATTGCAATTTTATTTCGTGCTAACTGTATTCGGAATGTTATCCCGACATTATTTCTTACCTCATTTTACTGGCAAAACAATCTCAGTAACACAAATTTTTCCATAATGTTTACCTCATTACTCAATTTTGACTCAAATGAGGTGAGGTGATTTGAAAAAATATGAATTTGTTTCGGTTATACAAACGATAAAATGCCGTATATACAGATAATTATCAGTTTATGCCACAAAAAAGGCGAAAATAAATCTATTTTCGCCTTTATATTTTATGTGTACAATATTCGGAATGTTATTCCAACCTTATTTTTAATATCATTTTATTGACAAAACGACATCAGTAATACACATTTTACTGCAATATTTACCTCAATACCGATTTTCGCAGATTATTATATGAAAGATTATGTTTCTCTTCTTTGAATTATCAGCAAAATCAGCATTTTCAGGTTATCTGCATTCTTTTTGAACAGCCTGTTGAACTTGAAACCTTGAATTAGCATGGAGGAGTGTCATGCAACAACATCCTCAACATCTTCCGTCTTCTGAATATCGCTTTCCTCCTTTTTATTAGTTTCATCAACCTTAAAAAACGATATAACATCAGCCAAGATTGCCGACTGCCGGTTCACCTCTTCGGCGTCGGATGCAAGTTCGCCGCCTGCTTCAACATTTTTCTGAATGGTTTGATTCAGATTCTGAAGCGCCTCGTTTATTTGATCGGCGCCAAGTCCCTGCTCTATGCTTGCTGTCGCAATTTCCTGCACAAGTTTTGCCGTTCTTTCTATTTCTGGAATAAATTTTATGGTTATCTCTTTGGTGCGCGCCGCCGCATTAACCGTTTGAGATGAAAGTGTCATGATTTCGTCGGCTGCGCTCTTGCTTCGCTCGGCAAGTTTACGCACTTCGGATGCAACTACGGCAAATCCTCTTCCTGCTTCTCCTGCCCGCGCAGCTTCAACGGCTGCATTGAGCGACAAAATATTGGTTTGTGCTGCAATTTCATTAATAATGTTAATTTTCTGTGCAATATTATTGACTGAGTCAAGATTCTCTTCGGCGGCAACACCAATTTTATTTACACCGGCGGCAACTTCTTTCGAAATTTGCTCAATTACTTTGGCATTTTCGCTGTTCTGATTAATGTTTGCCGTCATCTCCTCCATCGAACTCGAAACCTCTTCGGCAAGCGACGCCTGCTCGCCGGCGCTTTTCGACATCTGCATACTGACTGCTGAAAAGCGGTTGCCTGTATTTTCGATGCTTACCGAACTGCGCAAAATTGCACTTGTGATATTTCTCAAATTTTCGTTCATCGCATGCAGACTTCGCGCCAAGTCTCCTGTTTCGTCGTATTGAGAAAGTAATTTTTCATTCATTTCTTGGGTTAAGTTGCCCGATGCTATTTGTTCGGCAATTTTTACGCCGCTTGTCAAGCTACTTACCATGCGGTTACTGAAAAATACTGCCGCTGTAACTCCACCGCCAACAGCCAGAATTACTATCATAAAAATAAGTGAAATACCTATTACTCTACTGCTTGCAAAGGTTTTTTCGGCGGATTGGAGGAGTTGTTGTAGGTGTTCTCCAAATAGAATGTCGGCATCTTGAAGTGATTGGTTGATGATTTCTGTTATTCCCACTATTTCAGCCGTAGAGGTTTCTCGCTGAACTATTTTTGGGAATGTGTTTTCTATAATCTCAATACTTCTTATCATCTCACTGAGGTGATATTTGTCGGTTTCATCTGTCAAACTGCTATCAATGGCAGCCATAACGGAGAACGCATCATTTATGTTGCCGGCAAATTTATCAACTGTTTCCTCAGAGGGTTGGGTAATGTAGCGAATGAGATCACCGTAGATGTGAGCTTTTGACTTTTCTGTCATGTTTAAATCGACAATGAGGGCGCGTAGTCCGTTTAGTCCGTTAAAAACCAGCAGAGCCATAATGGCTGCAATAATTACGCCGGCTGCTAAAGAGCCGAACAACGCTAATAGTTTGGTTCTAATTTTGAACTTCATAGGCGTAGAAAAATTTAGAGGATTAATTAAAAAAATATCAGAATTATTTTGCTTCAAAATTGCGTAAAATTTCTCATTCTGCATCACTAATTAATAAGGTAAATATATAATAAAACACAAACACAATTCCTGTTACCAAAAATAATTTGATTTTACTACGTTTTCTGTGGATATTTTAAATTTTATATAAACACTTAGTGGTTTTATATTAAGGCAAACACACGAAATTTTTTCAGCAGTTATATTTATAATACATGGTTTTCAAAGTAAAAAATCAAACATTTAATTTGTTGAAACATCATAAAAATCACAAAACAATATTATTTACAATGATTTTTGCGTAAGGTCATATTTTTATAAATAAAAAAATGCCTACCTTGTGCCGGTTTTGAAAGAAAAAATTCGAGACCTGTAAATTCTAACATTGTATTAAAATTTAGTTGTTTATGAAACCGAAGATTGGACGAAGAGATTTTCTTCAGAAAAGTGGAGCGGCTGCGGTTGGATTAACTGTGTTGCCGTCCATGGTGATGGGCGCCGAAACATCGGCAACTGCTTCAACACCTAAAGCGAAGCCTGTGGGCACGCGAACCATGGCGCCAAGCGATAAGCTGCGAATTGCGGCTGTCGGTATCGGAGGACGCGGAAGTGGCGTTTTACGCGCAGTAGAGAGCGAAGACATTGTTGCATTGTGCGACGTGGACTGGCGTTATGCCAAGCCTGTTTTCGACCGCTATCCCAAAGCAAAAAGGTACTGGGACTGGCGTGTTATGTTTGATGAAATGGGCGACCAGTTCGACGCCGTTATTGTGGCTACTGCCGACCATTGTCATGCTATTATTGCTGCCACAGCCATCACTATGGGAAAACATGTGTATGTTGAAAAACCGTTGACACATACGGTTTACGAGTCGCGCCTTTTGACCAAACTTGCACAGAAACACAAAGTAGCAACGCAGATGGGCAATCAGGGATCGTCGGGCGAAGGCGTTTGTCTGACAAAAGAGTGGATTCAGAACGGAGAAATTGGTGAAGTAACCCGCGTGGAAGCATTTACCGACCGCCCAATCTGGCCTCAAGGCTTAAATACTCCCAAAGGACAGTGGGTACCCGATACGCTGAACTGGGATTTGTTTGTCGGACCTGCTAAAATGCGTCCGTTTAATGAGATTTACACGCCTTGGAATTTTCGCGGATGGTGGGATTTCGGAACAGGCGCTTTGGGCGACATGGCTTGCCACATTATGCACCCCATTTTTAAGGCATTAAACCTCGGCTATCCTACAAAAGTACAGGGCAGTTCAACACTGCTGCTGAACGACTGTGCACCAGTTGCACAAAAGGTGCGACTGGTATTTCCCGAACGTCAAAAGGCTGGTAAAATTAAAATGCCCGAAGTAGAAGTGCACTGGTACGACGGTGGTATTCAGCCATTGAAACCCAAAAACTGGAAAGATGGTGAAGATATGAATGTAGAAGGCGGAGGAGTGCTTTTTTACGGAACAAAAGATATTCTTCATTGCGGATGCTACGGTGTGAAACCCCGACTGCTTTCGGGCAGAACGCCGAATGTTGCGAAAACGGAACGGAGAATTGCCACAAGCCATGAAATGGATTGGGTACGCGCCTGCAAGGAAACACCCGAAAACAGGATTCCTACTGCATCGAATTTCAACGAAGCAGGACCTTTTAACGAAATGGTAGTGATGGGAGTTTTGGCCGTTCGCCTGCAAAGCCTTAACAAAGAGCTGTTGTGGGACGGTCCCAACATGCGATTCACCAACATTGGCGACGATGAAATGATAAAAACCGTTGTAGAAGACGGCTTTACGATTAAAGACGGACATCCGTCATTTGCCAAAACGTGGACTGACCCTGTAAGCGCAAAAAAGTTTGCCGAAAGTCTTATTAAACACGAATACAGGAATGGATGGAAACTTCCTGATATGCCTTAACAACAATAATTAATCTTAGTTTATAACGTAAAAGTGAATTAAAAATGAAAGTGAAAAATTTTTTAGTATCGGTAGCTGCTGGAGCTTTACTTGTATCATGTGGAGGAGGAGCATCGAAACAGCAAGCCAATCAACAGGAACAACAAACAAAACAGGAAACAGTGAATACATTATCGGAAACTGAAACGACTGACGGATGGAGGTTACTGTTCGATGGCAAAACATTCAACGGATGGCGCGGTTATACCCGTCAGGATATGCCTTCGGCATGGACTATTGAAGACGACGCCATTAAAATTAACGGTTCGGGACGCGGTGAAGCAGGCGCGAAAGACGGCGGCGAAATTATTTTTGACGAAAAGTTCAAAAATTTTGAACTGGCGTTTGACTGGAAAGTATCGAAGGGAGCCAATTCGGGCATTCTTTACTACATTCAGGAACTTGAAGGAGAACCCGCTTACATTTCGGCTCCCGAATATCAGATTCTTGATAACGAAAATCATCCCGATGCCAAACTGGGTGTTGATGGCAACCGCATGTCGGCTTCGCTGTACGATATGATTCCTGCCAGTCCACAAAATGCAAAGCCTTTTGGAGAATGGAATACAGGTAAAATTGTATGTTACAAAGGAACGATTGTTCACTATCAAAACGGTGAAAAAGTGCTTGAATATCATTTGTGGACGCCTGAATGGAAAGCAATGCTTGACGCCAGCAAATTTAGTCAGGACAAATGGCCTCTTGCTTACGATTTGCTTCTGAACTGTGGCGGCGACAACGGCGAAGGGCTGATTGGTCTTCAAGACCACGGCGACGACGTGTGGTACAGAAATATCAAGTTAAAAGTATTGGATTGATAGCATGGTTTGATTAGCCAAAGACCAGCTTTCTTAATGGTAAGGAGGCTGGTTTTTTATTGGAGGTGTACGAAAATTCCAATCCACGCGCTGAAATTGCAATGCGCACAATGACAATATTTTTGACGCGCAATTATATTTTCATACACTATTACCATTAATCATATAGTTTATTTTTCGTAACTACATATCATCATACAACAAATTTGTAATCAATTAAAAATTGACAAATCACATTATGTGCCTAATATTTTTTAATCTTAAGCGCATGATAAAATTAAATAAATATATGTAATGCTAATTATATTTAAGCAACTGGTATTATATCATAATATTATACTCAAACATAATTGATTTGCAAATAAAAGCAGCAAGGGGATTAATCCCCTTGTTGTCAATAAATAAAACTGAACAGTTAAAAACTGGAATCCACTGTTATTTGCAAACCATTTTTGTTTGAGTATAATTTTCTGTTGGCTTATAGCAATTATATAAAATTATTGCTATAGTTAAAAAGTAAAAGCTAAAACCTCATTTTACAAAATAAACAACCTCAGTAGCCGACAGTATGATAAAGTCAACAATCTCATTACCTTATTAGCACAAAGAATAGAATGAGGTAATGTATTTTTAGAGATAGCCCTATAAGGGAATACAACTGCGTAACAGCTATTAATACTCCCCATATATCTGCTCAATTCCCTCTTTCAGTTCAATTGTGGCGCTCCATCCCATTTTTTTAAGAAGCGAAACGTCCATCAGTTTTTGATAAGTGCCGTCGGGTTTTTGGCTGTCCCACGAAATTGTGCCGCCAAAGCCTGTTATTTTGCGTATCATTTCGGCAAGTTCGGCAATGGATAAATCAACGCCAGAGCCAATGTTGATATGGGTATTGCGTACTTCGGCCAAGCCGCGTTCAGTTACAATATCGTTAAAACTGATGCGATTCATCGCGTAGATAACCGCTTTGGCCAGGTCGTCGGAGTGAAGAAACTCGCGACGCGGCTTGCCTGTTCCCCACAGTTTTATTTCAACGTTTTCGCGAGTTTTGAAGATGCCGAACTGCTCCAGTGCTGTGGCAATTTCGGCGTTGCTGACATTTTCCGAAACTCCGTCGATGGGGCGTTTTTCCAAATCGTTTCTGATGCTTTCAAAATCATTATTTATGAGAAGTTTGCCCAAGTGCATTTTGCGTATCATCGCGGGCAGTACGTGCGAATTGTGCAGGTTGTAGTTGTCGTTGATCCCGTAAAGATTGGTGGGCATTACCGAAATAAAGTCGGTACCGTACTGAATGTTGTACGATTCGCACATTTTTATTCCTGCAATTTTAGCAATAGCATACGGCTCGTTGGTGTATTCGAGTGGAGATGCTAAAAGACAATCTTCAGTCATCGGCTGCGCACACTCTTTGGGGTAAATGCACGAACTGCCCAGAAACAGGAGCTTTTGCACGCCGTGTTTCCACGACGAATGAATAATGTTGTTCTGTATCTGTAAATTTTCGTAAATAAACTGCGCCCTGAAAGTGTTGTTCGCCATAATGCCGCCTACTTTTGCGGCAGCAAGAAATACATAATCGGGCTTTTCGCGCTCGAAAAACGCATCAGTTTCGTCCTGTACCAGCAAGTTTAAAGCGCTCCTTGCAGGAAGAATAAGGTTGCGGTATCCCTGCAATTTCAATTCGCGCGTAATAGCAGAGCCTACCAATCCGTTGTGCCCCGCAACGTAAATGCGACTGTCAGTTTTCATTATTCAAAATAGTTTAGCGTTTGATAACCGCCTTCGCGCAGATATTTTTCGCGCTGCATCAATTTAATATCCGATTGCATCATATCGTCAACCAGCATTTTGAGGTCGTATTTGGGTTTCCAGCCCAATTTTGTTTTGGCTTTTGTGGGGTCGCCAATCAGCAAATCGACTTCGCTTGGACGAAAATAGCGCGAATCGACCTCTACTACGCATTTGTCAATAAGAAATTTGTATTCTGCGCTGTTGCATTTGGTGATGTACCCCTTTTCTTCAATTCCTTTGCCTTTAAATTCGACTTCGCACCCCAAATATGCGAACGTCATTCGTACAAAATCGCGTATTTCGGTTGTAACGCCTGTTGCAATCACATAATCGTCGGCGGTGTCCTGCTGAAGAATAAGGTACATCGCTTTCACGTAATCTTTGGCATGTCCCCAGTCGCGTTTAGCCGAGAGGTTTCCGAGATAAAGTTTGTCCTGCAATCCAAGCGCAATACGCGAAACGGCGCGGGTGATTTTGCGTGTAACAAATGTTTCGCCTCGTATGGGCGATTCGTGATTAAACAGAATGCCGTTGCAGGCATAAATGCCGTAGGCTTCGCGGTAATTCACCGTAATCCAGTAACCGTAGAGTTTGGCGGCGGCGTAGGGCGAGCGCGGATAAAAGGGCGTTGTTTCCGATTGTGGCACCTGTTGCACCAGTCCGTAGAGTTCAGAAGTCGATGCCTGATAGAACCGCGTTTTATTCGACAAGCCGAGTAACCGTATAGCTTCGAGGAACCTCAGCGTACCAATTCCATCGGCGTTGGCGGTATATTCGGGCGTATCGAAACTCACGCCCACGTGCGACATTGCCGCAAGATTGTATATTTCGTCGGGCTGCGTTTCCTGAATAATTCGGATAAGGTTTGTAGAGTCGGTCAAGTCGCCGTAATGAAGCACAAAGTTACGGTTTTCGGCGTGCGGATCTTGATAAATATGGTCAATTCGGTCGGTATTGAACAGTGAGCTGCGCCGTTTTATTCCATGAACAATGTATCCTTTTTTCAACAGATATTCGGACAAGTAAGCTCCGTCCTGACCTGTAACTCCTGATATAAGGGCTGTTTTCTGCATTTTCTGAAAAATCTTTGTTTAAAAAATATCCGCAAATATAGTTATTATTCGGATTTAGAGATTGGATTTTATACCGATTTTTAATTATTAACCTGAGTTTTATTTCAAAAAAGGATTACATAATTGAAGTTGTTTATCTATATTAACAGTTTAATAACAGGAACTTAAATTTAAATTATCAATCATGCTAACTCAGACAAAATTATTGAAAACTTCGATATTACTCATGTTACGCAAGCACGAATTTTTACATCAATATTACTGCAAAACAGTTATGCAGGGATGGAACTTTATGATGTGAACTTTTAAAAACTGCTTTTTCGTCGTTATGCCCCTTCGCCAAAATACTCATTTACTTTAGCAAATTTCGCTTTTATCTCAGTCGCAAGCCTCGAAAAATCTAATTTTTAGAAATTTCCTTATACAAATATCATTTTACATATAAAACAATCTCAGCAGTTCTGTATTTTATAAATATTTGCCTCATTATCTCATTTTATAGCAATTTTATTTATTGTGTACTGTCTGCCGTCCCGTCAGTGATGTAATGCAGGCAGAACGAATACAATATATATTCGATCCCAAGTATGGGTCAAAAATTAATTTCACCGAAGTAAACAACAGGAAGCACGAGGCTGTTCACAAATGGCGCTGTGTTTTGTGAGCCTTGTGTATTCTTTGCGAACTTTGTAGTAAACGGTTATATCAATTAATTTATGTTGGATACCTGATGAGGCAAAAAGCATAAATGCAGATCTATACAGGCATTTTGCCCAAAACACAGTGTCGAAACATAAAATAAGCAGTACACAACAGGCAAAATTGCAATAATCATTCATTTTTCTTCTTTCTTCTTTATTTTTGAAGTAAAAACGTCGTGAAACAATGCAAAAACGTCGTGAAGTAATGCAAAAACGTCGTGAAGCAATGCAAAAACGTCGTGAAGCAATGCAAAAACGTCGTGAAGTAACACAAAAACAAGTTAAAAGCTATTTTATATTTCACCTTCCATTTTTTTACATGCAAGTAATAAGGCAATTAGCTCCCGTCATCAAATTATGTCATCAGTTGGCTAAATATAACAGCAATGAACTTCTATGGCAATTCTATTTGTTGTGCACTATCCATCGTTCCGTCGGCGACGTAATGATGGCAGCAAAATACAATATACATTCCGTCACTGATGATGCGCAGAACAGAGATGTAACTTCAATTTCTACCAGTATTCTGTTCAAAAACACAGCGCTGAAACATGAAATATGCAACAGTACGCAATAAGTAAAATTGCTGTAATAATCGACGTTACGCACTGTTTTTTTTTGAATGTGAGGATGAAATATTAAGGAGCTATTCATATTTATTTCACATATAAACAACCGCCATATCTTGGTTATAAGCAATAAGTATATTGGCTACTAAGGTTATTTAATTTGCAAATTATATGTTTACTCTCATATCTTGATTTGTAACTGTTCTTCTGCAATTGTTTTTTTTTGTGAATAAGGTTTTAAGTAGTCCCAAATATTTAATCTTAGTTGGCTACTTACATGCTTTGCAAACAGTAGAATGGTGCAATACATTTGCTGTAAATTTTGTGCGTTTGTCCTGTTTTGCTGTGCGAGAATGCTAAGTTATTAATCCATTTCATTATCTTTGCCGCCCTAACCAAGCAAATGAAGAAGAGTTGTAATCCATAACATAAAGCCATGACAACAGCAGCACAATTAATAAGAGATTTGAAAGCGCCGGCGTTTTCGTTTGAACTGCTTCCGCCACTGAAAGGCAACAGCATTAACCGCGTGTTTGCAACAATTGAAACACTCAAAGACTTTAATCCTGTTTACATCAATATTACTTCACATCGCGACGAAGTTGTTTACAGCGATATTGAGCGTGGACTTTACGAGCGCAAGGTAATTCGCAAACGACCCGGCACGGTAGCAGTTGCCGCCGCAATTCAACACCGGTATGGCATCAAGGTTATTCCGCACATCATTTGCAGTGGTTTTACCCGCAGCGAAACCGAGTATGCACTTATCGATCTTAACTTTTTGGGTATTCATGATATTCTTTTGCTGCGCGGCGACAATTCGCACAAGGAGCGATTTGTTCAGGCAGGTGGCGACGATGTAAACAAATATGCCATCGACCTTATCAGTCAGATAAACGAATTCAACAAGGGCATTTTTCTTGATTCAACCGCAGGCGAGCCATTCGAAACACCTTTCAGTTACGGTGTGGCAGGTTATCCCGAAAAGCATGAAGAAGCGCCCAATCTTGAGTCGGACATGTACCGTTTGAAAAAGAAAGTAGAAGCCGGCGCCGAATATGTGATTACTCAAATGTTTTTCGACAACCGTGCGTATTTCAACTTTGTTGAACGCTGTCGCTGCGAAGGAATCACAGTTCCCATTATTCCGGGTTTGAAACCGGTTACATTTATGAATCAACTTACTGTTCTGCCAAAGATTTTTCATGTAGATATTCCCGAACCTTTTGCCAAAGAGTTGCGAAAATGCAAAACCGATGCCGACACAGCCAAAGTTGGCGTAGAATGGTGTACGCAACAGGCAAAAGAGTTGCTCAATAACAACGTAAACCTTCTACACTTTTATACTTTAATGGCCACGCAAAGTATAAAACAGGTAGCGGAAGCAATTTATTGACAACGCTATATATAAACGCGATTCATCGCATCTATACACTAAAATATGCACCAAACAGTTACTGTAATAGCATTTATACTGTTCGTTACACCTTTATTTGCCCAAGAATCCATAGAAATCGCAAAAGATTATACACTTGTGGTTGATGAATCGTTCAGAAGCGAAAAGTTGTTAAACCGGCTTGAAAAATTTTCGTCGGGGCAATGGCTTACGGCAAAACACGGCAAACCGGGCAAATGCCTCAAGTACATTGCAAACGACAAAACACGAGAAGCCGATATTCGCCCTGTTGCCAAAGCAGTCGTCAAAGAGAATATGTTTACCGGTTTTATACTCGAACTGGATGTTGAGCAGTGCGGGCGCGATTATGACTGTCGCGACTTTTGTCTGATATTCAATTTCGCAGATGAGGAAAATTATGCTTTTGCTCATTTTGCATCCGTAGCAGGCGAAATGTGTCATGGCATTTTTACAGTGCAGTCGGGCAAACTGGAGCAGATTTCAGACGAAACATCCGAAGCTGTTTTGTGGGGTATGGACGAATGGCACAAAATCCGAATGGAAGCCGAAACAGGGAAAGTAAGAGTGTGGTTCGATGGCAAATTGCTGTGGAATGTCGATATGCCTGCCGAATCACAGGGATGCATTGGCTTTGGCGCTGCCGACGGCGCTGCTAAAATCGACAATCTGAAAATATGGATAAGATAAATTACAATTATAAAATGTGTTGGTTGCGCACACATGATGCGATATGACAAAAACATGGGGCGTATGAATAACAGATAGCGCCCATCACAACATACCCCGCCAAAAGTAAAAAGCCCGCCAAAAAGCGGGCTCAACCATCCTGAAAAAACTTAATAAAAATTTATTCTGAAACTACTTCAAATTCGATATTGGCTTTTACTTCGCGGTGAAGTTTAATAACCGCCGCATAAGTACCTACTTCTTTTACCTGATCTTCTTTTATCGAAATATTTCTACGTTCGATATTGAAGCCTTCTTTTCCGAGCGCTTCGGCAATCTGAATATTGTTAACCGAACCAAAAATTTTACCTGTTGAACTTGTTTTAGCTCCAATGGTAACTTTTTTCCCTTCGAGTTTTTCAGCTATTGCAATGGCTTCGTTACGAATTTTCTCTTCCTTGTGAGCTCTTTGTCTGATGTTTTCTTCATGAACTTTTCGAGCAGAAGGAGTAGCTAAAACAGCCATTTTTTGAGGTATCAAAAAATTTCTTCCATATCCCGGTTTAACATCTACAATGTCGTCTTTGTGTCCTAAATTGGTCACATCTTCTTTTAATATTATCTGCATTGTCTATTCCTCCTTCAATTATTTCATCAAATCGGTTACATAAGGCAGCAACGCCAAATGGCGGGCTCTTTTGATAGCCTGTGCTACTTTGCGCTGAAATTTCAACGAAGTTCCTGTTAAACGGCGGGGTAAAATTTTCCCCTGTTCGTTCAGAAATTTCTTTAAAAATTCGGGGTCTTTGTAGTCCACGTATTTAATTCCGTTTCTTTTAAAACGGCAATACTTTTTCTTTTTAATATCAACCGATGGAGGTGTAAGATACCTGATTTCGCTTTGATTTTGTGCCATGGCTTAGTTCTCCTTTACTTCTTTTTTGTTAGCATTCACGTTTTTTCTCTTTTCGCTGTACTGAGCAGCGTATTTATCGAGTTTAAAGGTGAGGAAACGGATAACACGTTCATCACGTCTGTAATTCACTTCCAGCTTTTTAACAAAAGAAGGATCTGCCTTAAACTCCAACAGATTGTAAAAACCTGTTGTTTTCTTTTGGATGGGGTAAGCCAGTTTTTTGAGCCCCCAATTCTCCTCATGGAGAATTTCGCCTCCATTTTCAAGAACTATTGTCTTGAACTTTTCCACCGCTTCCTTCATCTGTGCGTCAGATAAAACGGGAGTTAAAATGAAAACGGTTTCATACTGATTCAACATAAATTCAATATATTAATTTGTTACTAAAAATTGCGGCGCAAAAGTACATATTATTTTCTAAATACCAAACATCTTCGAGCAAGGATTATTTTTTTCAACATAAATTTGTACAGAAAACTTCTAAAAACTGCATTTTATTCGTTACGCTCTTTTGCCAAAATGCTCATTTACTTTAGTAAAACTCTGCTTTTGTCCTAGTCGCAAGCCTCGAAAAATATAATTTTTAGAAGTTTTCTTCAATCATTCCCAACAGCATTTTATCAAGTCCGCTTACAATTAAATCCGCATTTTTCAATACATCGGGCGAGCCTATCCCTACACATTTCATTCCTGCTGCATGGGCGGCATCCACGCCGGCTTGTGCATCTTCAAAAACGATACACTGTGCTACATCCATATTAAGCGCTTTGGCTGCTTTCAAAAATATTTCAGGATTAGGTTTGGCATTTATCACTTGGGAACCATCAATAACAGCATCAAATAACTGTGTTAAATTCAGGCGGTTCAGTATGGTCATCGCATTTTTACTTGCAGAGCCAAGCGCTGTTTTAAGACCAGCGTTTCTGACCAATTCGATAAATTCGTAAGCTCCGTGCAAAATTTCATCGGGTTTCATACCGGCTATCAACGATTGATAGTATTTGTTTTTTTTGTCAGCCTGATATTCTTTTTCTTCATCCGAAAGTTTTATTTTTCCCACGCTTAATAAAATTTCGAGCGAAGCCATCCGGCTCACGCCTTTCAATCGTTCATTATCGTTTTCGGTAAAGTCGAAACCCAATTCGCGAGCTGTTTCTTTCCATGCCATATAATGATATTTGGCTGTATCAACTATTACGCCATCCAAATCGAAAATGCAGGTTTTTATTATTCTCATCATAATTGTTTATTGTTTCATTGCGGAATCATTTTCTTTATTTCGGCAACATCGTTTTTCAGTTCCAGCACGCTTTTAGCCAGATAATCCATTTCAGCAGTTTCGGGAATTTCTGCGCTGATGTAGTGTACAAACTTCCAAATCTCTTTTATTTTACCAACTTCCAACTCGTAGGGTTTATAAAAAGGGTTCAGCGATATGCAACGTATAGCACCTTTTGATTTGATTTGATTTTCGACAAGTTTAAACAAAATACCGTCGTCGGATGTAACAATAATGCAGGCGTCGTTGTTTTTCAACAATGTCCAGTCGCACAAAAATACGCCCGTAACCCATGAACCGTCAGGAATCGGGTGCATCGAGTCGCCTGCTATCTGAAAAGTTCTGTATTTTTTCGAGTTATCGAGAAACGGAAGTCGAAACACGGGAAGCGAAACAATATATTCAGGGTCGGCAAAACCTGACAGATAACCTGCTTTTGCCTTTTCGGGCACCAATTCAATATTTTCTTCATTATCGTTTCCAACAGTTGAAGCCAATACTCTTAATCGGGTACCTGTTACATACACATCGTTACCCTGTTCCAATTCTCGAAGTTGAAACTGCGATAAAGCACTTAAATCAATTTTTATCAGTGTATCAATAGAAATGCCAAAATAGTCGGAAAATCGAATCAGCAGTTCAATAGGTGGTGTTACTCCCTGATTCTCGTAATTATTGAGAGTTGGACGTTTTATCTCCATTATTGTAGCCAAATCGTCCTGTGTAAGGGTTTTTCGTTTCCGAAGAAGTTTTAAGTTAGTCGCAAAATACATATCTGCAATCGAATCATTAATTAGATTAAAATGTGAGCAAAAGTAGTTTATTTGTGGAGATAAAACAAATATTTTATGCAGAATAATTATTTATTACAGCAATTTTATTTGTTGTGTATATATTTGTAAGTAAGTAATTCAAGTTGCTACTTACAGATATTATAATAAAAAAGACAATCCCTTAATTTTGTGGTGCCAACACACTAAAAAAAGATTGGTCATGATTAATAAAACCGTTACAATATATGTGTTTTTTGACGATTTGTTGAAATCTATGAACTATCGTGAGTCGGAGCGCCGTAAAACAAGTGATGCGGAAATCATCACTGTTGCTCTGCTTGCCGCCGGATATTTTGGCGGCAATATCGAAAAATCGCTTTATTTTGTACGTTCCACCGGATTGATGCCTTCCATGTTCGGCAAAAGCCGTTTTAATCGAAGATTGCACCGGACGGGCGAACTCCTTTCCGAACTGTTATTTTATACAGGAGAAGCCGTCAAAGCCTTGAATCTTGC
>JAITVO010000059.1 GCA_031285765.1 Cytophagaceae bacterium
CCACAACACCATCGAATACATACGCAACAACCGCATCAAACACGGGCTCCCCTCCTCTGACAAGGGGATTAATCCCCTTGTTGTTGCTGTACGCCCCCTTGCTGAAACCATCGAAAGCATGCTCTGCACCGTCGACCACGCCTTCCGCCCCGAATACGCCGGCGGCTTCGATGTGGTGATTGGGAATCCGCCGTACGGAGCAAAAATTGATAAAGCACAAATAGCATATTTGTCGGAAAAATATGCTCACTGGGGAATTTCTTCAACTCTTAGCGACACTTATTTTGTTTTCTATGCCTTCTCTCTGGATGTAATTCTGAAACAGAACGGGTATCTGGGGTTCATTACCCCCAATACGTGGAAACTGATAGACAGCGCCAAACTGTTTCGGAAAACACTGTTGGACAACTTTGAAATAATACAGATGATACAGCACATCAACAAGGTGTTTGAGGATGCAACAGTTGATTGCGATACGGCAATTATCAGAAAATCGAATCGCAAAAGCGATGCCTGCATCCGCTTTTTGAACGAATCATCGGTTAACGGCGAACATTTTGTGCCACAGGAAAAACTGGCGGAACAGGACTATATCAATCTCTTTTTGACACAGAAAGATTACAGCTTAAAAGCGAAAATCATGGAACAATCCATTCCTGTAAAAAATATTCTTCTGATCAGGAACGGCGTCAAACCTTACGAAAAAGGCAAAGGGAAGCCTGCACAGACCGAAACCACCATGAGGGAAAAACCATTTACATCCGAAGTCAAAAAAGATGACAGTTTTTCCCCATTGATCGGGGGAAGTTATTTCCACAAGTATCAATTAACATGGAATAATGATTCTTGGATACAATATGGAGAATGGTTGGCGGCGCCACGCGACAGGGAAATTTTTGAAGCAGACGAGAAATTGATTTTCAGGCAAACAAGCGATTCGATTATTGGAACCTTCATTTCCAAAGGATTTGTGATGAGAGACAATACACATATCATATTGAATAAGGAAAATTCAAATTACAGTCTGAAATATGTATTAGCGTTCCTCAATTCAAAGTTGTCCAATTACTTTTACTGGACAATCAATCCCGAAAAAGGTGAAGCAATGGCACAAGTGAAAGCCTTTCATCTGGGACTGTTACCCATTAAAGATATTCCGTTGTCCGGGCAGCAACCCTTTATCACCCTTGCCGACCGCATGCTCACCCTCCACACCGGCCTGCAAGCCAAACGCCGCCGCTTCCTCAAACGCCTCGCCGACAATTTCAGTTTGAAGATAACCGGCGCATTGGAAAAGTTCGATGAATTGGAATTTGCACAGTTCCTCGCCGAACTCAAAAAGCAAAAAATAACCCTCACCCTCCGCCAGCAGGACGAATGGGAAGAATATTTTTCCGGATACAAAACCGAATGTTGTACCTTTGCCCGCCAAATACACGACACTGACACCGAAATCGACCAAATGGTGTATGAGCTGTACGGATTGACGGAGGAGGAGATAAGAATAATAGAGAAATAAACAAATAGAAATATTAGAATATTATGGCAACAGACATCAACAAAGACAAATTCCCCGATGAAACTAAACTGAAATTGGAAATTTTTGCTGAATGTTTCAGAGAATGGTTTCCTGTTTTTATTCACAGCCCTTACATAAAAGTTCTTTATATCTATGACTTCTTTGCCGGAAGTGGTAGGGATGCGGCAGGGACATTTGGCTCTCCGTTGATTTTGTTGAATGAGGCAAAAGGGAAGGACTGCAAATATTGTTCTCAAGTCAGAAAGGGAAATAAGCAAGTCTATTTTGCATTTAACGAGAAGGGAAGAGCAAAACAGGAACTTTTAATAGAGAATGTTAATGATTTTATGACCGATTGCCTGACAAATAATTGCAAAGAGAATCAATGTATCTATAATTACGCAAATTTCAAACAAAGTGAGTTTAAAGACGTTTTTCAAAATGCTAACTTTCAGTCTGTTTTGAATAATACCAGTTATGGTAAATTTATTTTACTTGACCAGTACGGTTTCAGCCAAGTCGATGAAGACATATTCTTGAAACTGATCAATGCTCCTAAAACAGATTTCATATTCTTTATCTCATCTTCTTTTATTCGCAGATTTAAAGAACATTCAGCAACAAAGCAATATTTCGATACGGCAAAAATTCATTTTTACGAGTCAAGACCCAAGGAATGTCATAGACTGATAGCAAAATATTACAGGAATTTGATACCAAATGGGAAAGAGTATTATTTGCATCATTTTACTATTCAAAAAGGCGCCAATTATTGGGGACTGATTTTTGGAACAAGCCATTCTTTAGGAATGGAAAAATTTTTGAAAGTTTGTTGGGAAAAAGATAAATTTTCAGGAGAATCAAATTGTAATATTAACCATGACTATGAAAAGGACACTTTATTCTACAATGAAAAAGCAACTGTGAAAAAGCAAGAAATGGAATTGGAAATTCGGAATAAGATACTGTCAGGAGGTATAACAGATAATATTGAGGGATTAAGATATGTTTTAAAGAATGGCTGTCTACCGGAACTGTTTACATCAGCAGTTAAAAAACTGGAATCAGAACATAAGATAATCCGAACGGGAAACTTAAATTATTCGTCAACCAATATACACAAAGTCAAACTATACAAAATAAACGTAAAATGAAAACAACAAAAATTGAATGGACAGAAGCAACATGGAATCCTTCAATAGGATGTTCCAAAGTAACGGCAGGATGCAAAAATTGCTATGCAGAAGTCATGGCAAAGCGGTTGCAGGCAATGGGAACTGCTGGTTATGAAAACGGTTTTGAGTTTAAGATTTTACCGGAGAGATTATACCAGCCAATGTATGTGAAAAAGCCGACAAAGTTTTTTGTAAACTCAATGAGCGATTTATTTCATGAGAAAATGCCGTTTGAGTTTCTCGACAAAATATTTGAAGTCATAGTAGATACCCCACAACATCATTACCAGATACTGACAAAAAGGGAACTTATCCTTCAAGAATATTTTTTGGAGAGGTCAGTGCCTGCAAACGTTTGGTTGGGCGTTACGGTAGAGCATGAGCAAACAAAACATCGAATAGATGTTTTGAGAAATATTGATGCGTCAATTCGTTTTGTATCCATAGAGCCCTTGATTGGCGATGTCGGATTTTTGAATTTGGATGAAATACACTGGGTAATTGTTGGTGGAGAAAGCGGAGTTTGTGCAAGACCAATGGAACCTCAATGGGCAATTAATATTCAACAGCAATGTACCGAACAGAAAGTAGCATTCTTCTTTAAGCAATGGGGAACATGGGGCGAAGATGGCGTAAAACGAAATAAAAAGGAAAACGGCTGTTTCTTATCTGGTAAAGAATGGAAAGAGGAGCCAATAATTGAAGAAGTTGCCGGTTGAAAATAATCCCTTTACAGGGAAGAATCGCAATCATCCATGAGGAGTCGTCAAAAACAGATATAGAAATCAAATCCATAACCGCAAAAAAATATAGTGATGCACGAATCCAACATCGTATTCTTCACCACCCCTAACGGTCAGGTAAGCGTACAGGTACAGTACGAAGACGGCAGCTTTTGGCTTACTCAAAAACGAATGGGCAAAGTGTTTGGTGTAGATGTTCGTACTGTAACGTTGGGATTACAGATTATCATACCCTGAATAATATTGCGCACATCTTTTTACTTGTTATCTTTAAATAACGACCCTACAGCAAACAATAGTCCGAATGATGATGAAAATCCCAGCGAGGCATGGTGATTCATTCCCACGTTGATAGCAAAAGGTTTCCATTTAAAACCTGCGCCAAACCCCAAACGCAGCGGCGTTGACATTCCAGCACCTCTAAAAACAATATTTTTATGCAAAGGAACAGTCAGCGCAAATGAATATTCGGATAAACGCTTCGAGTCCTTCACAATGCCTGTTTCCAACACTACACCTTTGGCTGGCTCGTAAGCCACTCCTGCCGCAACAAACGACGATTGATATTCGTTTCTGTCGGGCAACTTCCACCTCACAGCACCTACATTGGCGGCATAAAACCCTATCCTGATTTTTTCGGAAGGCTTCAATTGTATGCCACCATCCACTGTAAAAACATGGTAACTCTCGAAATTTTGCTGTTTCATCGTAAGAAAGTTAAATCGCAATCCCATTTGGCACCACGACGCAATTTGGCGGGCTGCAACAATGTTTTCCCGTTGAATATTAAAATACTCGAAACCGTAATAAGTGTAACCGACACCTGTTATCAGTAGTTTTGCAGGAATAATGCAATGAATTGTTTTCGAGTCAAGCTCTTTAATGCCATAAGGATGGTGGTAACCAATACCTGCAATAACGTCGGAAATATTGGAGATACCTGCTGGGTTCGAGAAGAAGCTCCATGCGTGAGTTGTAGTGCTACCCGTGTTTCCAACTGCTGCATCCACAGGGTTGTGAAACAAATCGTCCTGCGCAATAGCCGAAATGGTTGTAAACAATACAAAAAACAGACAAAATAAGAGACGTTTCATAATAAAAATATTGAAATAATTTAACCGTCAGCTTCACTTGCCAAACGCCACTCAATCGGCGTTATAAAAGTAGGGTATATTTTGGTATTTACAAAATAATATAAAATAGAAATGGTGTTGGATATGCAATTGTTTTGTTATAAGATTGTTTTAGATGTTATTTTTTTGCTGTATTCTTTCGTAAAATTATATTGTATTTGTCTGTCGGTTAATAATTAATGGCAATAAAAAGTTCCTGCATTATTGTCAATGGGTTTCAGCCAACGCATGCAGGATAAATAGAATTAATTTGAAAAATAACCATCTTTATATTTTCCAAAGCTGTCTTTTGTTTCTTTCACCTCTTCACTCTCGAAGGATTTTTATTAATAAATTCTTTCCAGTTTTTAACGCCTGTTCCTGATACGGGTCGCTGACTTTGAAAAAAGTGACATACAGCTGTCGCTAATCCGTCGGTTGCATCCAGATAGGTGTGGTTGTCCTGCAAGTTGAGGTATTTTTTCAGAAAGAGCGCCACCTGTTCCTTCGACGCATTGCCGCGCCCTGTTATTGCCTGCTTTATTCGTAGCGGAGCGTATTCAAAAATGGGAACGGAGCGCGATAAAGCCGCTGCCATAGCAACTCCCTGTGCACGCCCGAGTTTGAGCATCGACTGCACGTTCTTTCCAAAAAAGGGGGATTCAATCGCTAACTCATCAGGTTTGTATGTATCAGTGAGTTGAATTACACGGTCGAAAATGCGTTTCAATCGCATATAATGGTCTTCGTATTTATTGAGTTCGAGAACACCCATTGCCATCATCGACGGCTTGTTGCCTTCCACGAGTAACACGCCGTACCCCATTATGGTTGTTCCGGGGTCAATACCAAGTATTATTTTTTCGTTAGGCTTCATTTAGCAATGAATTATGTTAAATCGTATTTTTCCATCATGGAGTTAAAACAGGTTACACTGTCGCCAAACACATCGGACATCCTGTCGTAGTATTCCGACAGTAATCCGCCAAGCTGTTCGGCTTCACGCATGGTGCTGCAGCGCCATTGAACCGAGAATGTTTGGTATTCTTCGTCAATCGTTATCATCATCTCGAATATTTCGATTTTCAGATGACCTGCCTGCGCGTTTATTCCCTGCAGCACTTTTGTTTTGAGCCAATGCTTCCACGTTGGCACAAATGATTTAACTATATAAAACGATGTATTGAAAATAATGAGGTTTTGCACGATAAGCCTTATTTTGTATCTTCCATTTTTTATTTGCGGCGCAAAGTTAGCATAAAATCTTCAATATACACAAACGCATAAAAATGATGGAATCTGCCGACTCTCACCCTGTCCCAACCCTATTTTTCATATCTCTGTAATAAACAGGTAAGATTTCAAAATATGAAAACATCAGGATTAGACGTGCAAAAAGTCAACATAAAAACTGCACTTTACTACACATAAACACATAAAAATTACTTTCAAAATTTATAGGGGAAAGACACAACTTTCACTGCAACCATCATTCACTAAAGCTACTGTCGCAAATAGACGAATCTTTGCCGAAAGTTGTACTTTTTGCATCGTCAAAAACAAGCAATCACACTCTTAATATTTAGACTTCTTCGGAAAAATAAAAGAGAAGACTATTTTTAAATCCTCTCAATCCTGATTCAGACAAATTTGCGCACGTATGCAGCAAAATTTACATACGTATGTAAATAGACTTCCGCACGTATGTAACGAAAGGCGTTGCTACACAGTGGTTTGGATTGACGAGATAATTCGGTGAAGTGTGGAGTGTTTTTCACTGTCCAGTAAACATTTCTTCTATTTTCCGAAGAGACCTATTTAACTCATATTACGCAACATTTTTTTATAATACCGTCAGGTGTTAATGTAAATTAACAAACATGTTACGCAGTAATTATTTGGGGTAGCCTTGAAAAGGCTACCCCAAATAATTACTGCGTAACATGAGTTCATAAATCTTTTTTGATATGGAATATTTATCCAAAGCATATATGTTCAATCATCTTGTTCGCAGATTAAAATCTATGGGTAATAAAGTGTTGTTCCGCAAGGATTTTATGAGTTTTGCGTAACATCATATAGTTAAGTATAGTCACTTTAACACATTTATCAAATTATGCGATTGATAACAGTAGTGAACAAATGCTGACGGCATTGCTTTCAAAAGAACGCGTTTATCATGGATAAAGAGGTAATGAAAATCGTGTTATCTGCGTTCAGAATCAATAAAATATTCGTTATTGCTCACGCCCTCGTTATCCGCATCATCTTTTTCGTCAAAAATAGGCAGCAGGGACTCTTTAAACGAGCGGTTGGTGATTCGTTTCATCATGGCAAGCAGCAACGAGGGCAGTAGAATCAAATTCGAGAACATCGCAATTAATAATGTAAGCGCTACTAACATTCCCAACGCTGCCGTTCCGCCAAATTGCGACAAGCAAAAAATGCCGAAGCCGCACAACAGTATTATGGAGGTGTATATCATGCTGACGCCCGTTTCTTTCAATGCCAGAACTACGGCGGCACGTATGCTCCAGTTGGTTTCGCCAAGTTCCTGCCTGTATTTGGCAAGATAATGGATGGTGTCGTCAACCGATATGCCAAAGGCTACGCTGAATACCAGCACAGTAGAGGGTTTGATGGGGATTCCGAAATATCCCATCAACGCGGCTGTCATTATCAAAGGAATCAGGTTGGGAACAAGCGACACGAGCGCCATACGCCACGAGCGAAACATTGCCGACATCAGCGTTGCAATAAGCAGTATGGCGAAAGCAAGGCTCACGAGCAAATTGCGAATAAGATACGAGGTGCCTTTAAAGAAAATGACACTCGAACCGGTTACAGAAGTCCGGCTGCCGCTTTCAGGAAAGTGCGCCTGTATCACGGTGGCAATGCTGTCGTTCAGCGCTTTCATGCGAGTTGTTCCGACGTCAGCCATCCGCAGACTGATACGCGCCCGCTGCCGTGTGGAATCGACGAATGTGTGCATCATTGCGGTAGCCGCCTCTCCGGTTTCGCCACTCTGCAAATAGGAGAGGATGAAAGAGAGTTCCTGTCTGCCGGGTATCGAAAAATAGTCGGGATTGCCATTGTAATACGCCTGTCGGGCAAATTTAACGGCTTCGGTGTACGAAATGGCTTTCGAAAGTTCGGGCATTGCGGCAAGCGCACCCTGAAGACGGTCAATATTCTGCATGTTTGCAGCCTGCATAATGCCGTTAGACTTGCGCGTATCCACAAGAATCTCCAAAGGCATCAGTCCGCTGAAATGATGTTCAAAAAATTTCAGGTCGCTGTAAAGTCGGTTGTTGTGTGGAACATCGTCGAGCATAAAGCCTGTGGTATGAATCCGTGAGATGCCGTATCCGCCCGCAGCAAGCATGACGAACGCTGCTGCAAACACAAGTTTGCGATGATACATGGATACAAAAACCAGACGGTTGATAATTTTTCGCATCAGCCGGCTTTCGAGATGCTTTACATACTTCTCGCGCGGAACGGCTATAAAGCTGAAAATTATCGGTATCAGCAAAATTGTGAGTACGAATATAAACACTATGTTGATGGCGGTAATAATGCCAAATTCTACCAGCAGTCGGCTGTTGGTAAATATAAATGTGGCAAAGCCGATGGCGGTTGTGAGGTTGGTAAGGAAAGTTACGTTTCCCATTTTGCGAATCACGCGTTGAAGCGAACGTATTTTGTTGCCGTGCTTACGTATTTCCTGATGATATTTGTTGAGCATAAATACTGAATTGGGGATGCCGATAACGATAATCAGCGGCGGAATCATGCCGGTGAGCATCGTAACCTTAAAGCCAGATACTCCGATGATGCCCAGCGCCCATACTACCGAAACGGCAACTATCAGCAGCAGAAACATTACAACTTTGAACGAGCGGAAAAACAGATAGATAATAACGGCGCACACCACAAGTGCCAGCACAACAAACATTACGAGCTCGCTTTGAAGCATCTGTGCCGTTTCTACACGTATAAAGGGCAGTCCCGAATAGTGAAGCTCGTTGCCCGACGCCGCTTCGTAACGGCTGCCGGCTGCTTTGATGGCTTCGACCAGTTGCACACGCGCAGGGCTTTCGAGAATGGACGGGGAGAGGGTAACGGTCATCATGCAGGCGTTGGTTTCGCGATTGTAGAGCTGCCGGTCGTAAACAGGAAGGCTGTAGAGCACATTGCGCAGGCTGTCGAGCTCGTACTGACTGTTTACATCCTCGAAAACCGGATTGAGTTCGAACCTGCGCTCGGCGGGATTGCGCCGAAGACTGAACGCATCGAAGACGGAGAAAACCGACTGCACACCGGCAATCGTATCCAAATCATTTTTAAGCAGCTGCCATATTTTATAATGGTCGAAATCGAAAAATTGCCAGCTTTGCACGCCCATCATGATCATATTGCCTTCGTTTCCGAACAGTTCTTTGAACTTTTCGTATTCAATATAGGTGCTGTCGCTTTGCGGAAGCAGCGGCGCATACTGATACGACATCTCGACCTTCTGTGCCTTAAAAGCCATAAAAACGGTGATAACTCCCAGTATAACAAGTATTGTCACCCTGTTGCGAAGAATGACACCTGCGATTCGTGTCCACATAATTATTTAATATTTTGAGGGCGCGAAGATAATTAAATCTGGAAAAACAGACATTGATATTATCACAAAAGGGGAAAAGAATGATTAATTTTGGCTAAAAACCGCTATCAAACAATTAACCTGAGTTTTTGATAAGTATCCTTTTAATCAATTGATTTATATATGTATATTCTTTTTGCTCAATTAGACATACTCGAAATCGGTGTTTTGTGAACAGTTAATCATTATATTTTGATTGAAAATATGAGTCTTCAGATTAATGATAAAAATTACAATTGATTTTTTTTGTGTCGAACAACACAATAATGATAAACTTAAATTCCATACAATAAACCTCTTCGGAAAATAGCGACAGAATGTTTTATTTACACCCGCCATCTCATCGCTTTCGCGGATATTCTACCGTTCCTTTTGACAAGGGGGCATGCCCCCTTGCTGCTGCTGTTAATGTCTAATCCCCCTGTTAATGTCACCACCACTCCACATTGTTCCGTTTTCGCGAATAATTCATATCTTCAAAAAAATATGTCCTGCCGAGTGAAGTCAAAATATGTCTTCTATTTTCCGAAGAGGTCTAATAATTCTTGCTTATTCCAAACATAGGTATAAGCGTAATTGCTATAAATTTCGATAAATACAGAACTTGAACAAATTATAATATCTGCAAAATAAACAATGCCGGGCATGTTATAAAAACAATGCCCGGCCTCCAAACCAATTAATAAAACAAGTTACACTAAAAACAAGAGAAAATTATTCTTCGTCCATAAACGGATACCTGTAATCCGTAGCCGGAACAAATGTTTCTTTGATGGCGCGTGGACTTACCCAGCGAAGCAGATTCAGCATTGAGCCGGCTTTGTCGTTGGTTCCCGAACCTCGTGCGCCGCCAAATGGCTGCTGACCAACAACAGCACCCGTAGGCTTGTCGTTGATGTAGAAATTGCCTGCAGCATTGGTCAGCCGTTTGGCGATGTGTTCAATCATATAGCGGTCTTTTGCAAACACAGCCCCTGTGAGGGCATACACCGATGTTTTGTCAACAAAGTCAAGCGTTTCTTCGAGTTGCTGCTCGTCGTACACATAAACGGTCATTACCGGTCCAAACAGTTCTTCGCGCATGGTACGATACATCGGGTCTTTGGCAACAATCACAGTAGGTTCAACAAAGTAACCTTTCGATTTGTCGCACTTTCCTCCAATTACAACATCTGCATCGCTGTCCTTTTTAGCCTGCTCAATGGCTTCCGACAGTTTGTCGAACGAAGCCTCGTCGATAACAGCATTAAAAAAGTTGCGAAAATCTTCGGGAGCACCCATCCTCATATCCTTCAGGTCGGTTTTTACATACTCCAAAATCTCGTTCCAGCAGCTCTGTGGTATGTAAGCCCGCGAAGCAGCCGAACATTTCTGTCCCTGATATTCAAAAGCGCCACGTGTAATGGCAGTTGCAACCGCTTTGGTGTCGCAGCTTTTGTGCGCAAAAATAAAGTCTTTGCCGCCCGTTTCGCCCACAATGCGTGGATACGATTTGTATTTATGGATATTTTCGCCGATGGCTTTCCATGTGGACTGAAATACTTCGGTTGAGCCTGTAAAATGGAAGCCAGCAAAGTCGGGATGTCCGAATACTGCTTTCGCCATTACGGGACCCGATGCGTACACAAGGTTAATAACTCCATCGGGTACACCGGCTTCGCGAAATACTTGCATCAATACCCAAGCCGAGTAAACAGCTGTTTTCGACGGTTTCCAAACTACCGTATTTCCCATCAACGCGGGCGCCGACGGCAGGTTTCCTGCTATTGAAGTGAAGTTGAAAGGCGTGAGTGCAAACACAAACCCTTCGAGCGGACGAAACTCTTGACGGTTCCAGATTCCCGGCGCCGACTCGGGTTGTTCGCCATAAATGCGCGTCATGTACTGCACGTTGAAGCGGAAAAAGTCGGCAAGTTCACATGCCGAATCAATCTCTGCTTGATACGGATTCTTCGACTGTCCCAACATTGTTGCAGCATTCAACTTTTGGCGATAAGGACCCGAAACCAAATCGGCTGCTTTTAAAAAGATAGAAGCTCTGTGTTCCCACGAAAGGTTTGCCCAAGCGTTGCGGGCATTCAAAGCGGCATCAATTGCGCGATATACATGTGTTTCGTCGCCCTGATGGTAATGACCCAACAGATGCTTGATGTCGTGTGGCGGATACATTGCAACCTTATTACCTGTCCGCACCTCTTCGCCCCCTATAAACATGGGAATATCCATTTCGGTGGAACGAAATTCGGCAAGCTGTTTTTTCAGCGCTGCACGTTCTTTGCTACCCGGAGCATAGCTCAATACCGGCTCATTCTTAGCCGCCGGCACATTAAAAATTCCTTTTGGCATAATTGCTTTTTTATTATGATATAACTTATTACCAACACGGCAAAATTACTCATGTATATTTATCCTTACTATGAATAATATCATGTTAAGAAATAAAATTTTTGATGGACAAGAGTATTGAGTATTTGTCCATATTAAATAACCTGTATTGCGCAAATTGTGTTTTATTAACTTGTGTTGCGCAAAACAGCATACACCGTCTCTCGCAGGAACGACAGATTTTAGTTGAAAAATGTAACCTTTAAAATTGAAAATATCCTCAATATTCAACTCTTAAATCGTTACAATGCTTATTGTATTGTTATGGTCGAAAAAAGCATTGTTTCCGATTGATGTTACTGTATTTTGGAATATTACGCGGTTCAATTTTTTGCACAAATGGAATGCATTGTTACCAATACGGGTAATTCTTTCGCCAATCACCACTTCGTTTATCGAATCGGCAAGAAATGCGTAGGGAGGCTCAGTATCAGTATTGTAGTCGGGCATACTGCCATCGCCTGTAACCATCAGTATTCCGTCGAAAAAACTCCATTTAAAATCGGCTTTTGTATCGTTTTCAGGTGATTGGATTAGTTTTCCGCAATAAAATTTGCGCATATTTATCAATAAGATTTATTAACAGAGCAAAAATATGCTTTGTTACGGTGAAATAAATAAAAGGTTACTATCTGTTGAAAAATAAATTGAAATTTTTGGAGAATAACTGCTTTTTGATTGTATCTATCACTTATTTCATCATCCTAAAACTATTCGCAGCTAATCATATATGTCAAAATTTTCCTGCAAAGATATAAACCAAATACGAAATAAAAAAACATATAACGAAATGTGTCTGTAAAATATTAGATGCGACAACTCTGACAAGGTTTTATATCGGGATAAACGCATGATTTTTTTTGTTTTTTGAAACTGTTATGAGTTATAAAAAACCGCATTTTACTAACAAAACAACCTCAGTAGCTATGTGTTCCATCCATGCTTACCTCATTTTGATCATTGCAAATGAAGTAAAAAGGTCATTTTTTTATTAATCTTTTTCGGAAAATCAACTTGATGGATAACCATTGTTGTATTTTTCCGAAGAAGTCTATTGCTTTCTCTCTACCGTTTCTCCTCTTTCCCCGTAAGCGATTTAAAAATAATATATTTCGAAATAATTTCTATTCGGCGGGCTTTTGTACGCAGTGTTTCTTCGCTGTTTTTGGTGTCAAAGGTTTGTGTTTCACTGACGTGCACGGGTTGATACCGGTTGTTGACGATGATGCCTTCGTTGCCTTGCACACCTATTTCAAAATTGATGGCGATGTTGTTTGCCGCGTCAGCTGAAAGCATATCCATCCCGAAAGGATAATATTTGGCTTCGGAAAGCGCAAGGTTAAAAAGAGTTGTAAAGATATCCTTGTGCGAACCGTAAATTTGAGTGTCGATTATCTTCGACTCAAGATACTTTTGTGGCACGTAAAGTATAAAAGGCACGCCGTATTTGTCGAGGAGTTCGTTGTCGCCCGATTTTATCATCCCTTTAATCGAATGGTCGCCCGTGATGGCAACAATTGTGTTGTCGCCATGCTTTCCATTTCTCAGTTTATGGATAAAATCGCCCAAACAGTTGCACGCATAGCGATAAGTGTGAAAACAATCGAGCATTTGTTCATCATTTTTAAGAAAAAGTTTCCGCATCGATTCATCAATTTCAAATTTTGGACGAGCGTAATGAGCCGGTGTTTCGTAAGGTGTATGATTTGTAATCGTAAAACCGTAAATAAACTGCGGCGAAGTAGCGTTGGCAAGTCGGTGTTCGATTTGCTCAAAAAGATATTCGTCGAAAATACCCCACGCCTTTTGTTTTACAGCGTTTGGGATGTCGTGCAAAATGGTTTCCATGCCATCCAGATTATCGAAACCGAGTTCCGGTATCCATTTGTCCATATTTCGCCAGCCTTTGATGCATCCTGTAATAAAACTTGATTTGTAACCTGCCTTTTTAAAGGGCATTACCATCGACAAGGTGTTAAGACGGTTGATAAAAGTTGTTTCCGACAGTGGCGTTATGGTTGTCCCTGTAAGCAGGTTCTCCATCGAATAAACCGTTCCTTCAAATGATGGAAGAAAATTCCTAAATACAATACATTTGTCTAATTCTTTGGCAAGGCTGCCAAGTATATTCAGTTTTTCGGAATCAAGATTCATCATATTCAATCCCATCCCTTCCATCTGGATAACAATTACATGCGGAGGATTTTCTTTTAAAAAAATGTTGCAGGGCGAATGTTGTACCAAACCGGCAAGCGACAGCGAATCGAGGTGCATATCCTCCAAGCCCGACTCTTGCAATAGCCTGTCGATATCAATATCCAGCAAATTGTTGTGATAACTTTTAACGGCTTCTCTCAGTGTAAAAAAACAGTTGGCAGCAAGGTCGTTCACAAACGGATTTACCGAAAAATAGGCTTCTCTTAGCTGAAGCGGAAAGTGTGTAACCCTTCCCCGCACAGCCAAAAACAGCAACGGCACAAACAATATAGGGACAACACTTCCCCATCCCACTCTACTGCCGTTATTTGGCAGCAAACGGGCGAACTGTTGCCGATAAATAATATTTGTTAATTTGTACAACAACACCGAAAAAAGCACTATGAACAAGAAAACCCGAATGACAGGATAATCTGTCCATATTGATTGAAGCACAGCTGTTGTGTTGTCGTCAATAAATCCAAAAATAAGAAAATTATAGTGCGTTGCAAAAAAACCGTAATAAAAATAGTCGCCAATAAGCGCCAATACAAAAACAAGCAGCGTAATAAAAGCGTATATCTGTGTTATTTTATTAAAAATTTTCAGCTTAAAAATGGTTTGGAGCGCAATAAAAACAATTGTCGGCGAAAGCAATGTTGTAAATACTTTTAAATCGAACCGTGTTCCCAGCAAAAAAGCGGATGCGGTATCGGCAAGGTTATTTTTAATGTTATCGAACCCCGAATAACTGATTAATAAAGCGAAACGGTAAATAAGCGCTATCGCAACAGCAACACACACAATACTTATAAAACGAAGAATACCTGCTGACAGGATAGCTGTTCTTTTCATTGACAGAATAAAAAAATAAGGGTGCAAAAATAGCTAATCTATCTGATTTGACAACGATATGAATGTAATTAATAACATTTTATTTTAATGTAGCTCTGAATTTAATTTGTATTTTCACTCTCTTTTTTCAGTTACTTTTTAATTAACAAAACATTATAAAAACATATCATGGAAGTTATACTGTGGTTGAAAAACTGAAAATTATAAGGGGCAAGTTTACAAAAAAAATTGGAGAAGATTTTTTATTGCACTGAATTGGATTTGCAGACGTAATTTATAAAGAGCTGCCATTATGTCGGGACGCATGTTGAACAAATTGGTCAAAGACTAAAATGTCCGCTTTTTTCCTGATAATCCGAGCATAGCGCCTGATGACTCTCGCAGCGAACTGCATTTGGCAAAAGTGCAAAATAATATGCTTACCAAATGATATTCGGTGGTAAATCGTTTAATATAATGTTCTGATTGATATTTTCTGCCGAAGAAGCAATAAAAATTGCCATCAATTAAAGAAATCAGCTGTACGAAAACGGAGGCGCCGAAAAAATGTGTACTTTTGTCGGTTGTAATTTATGTGTTAGATTAGACAAAAGTACAACAAAGGGGCAAACTGAAAATGTCTGTTCTTAATTTTTATTGGACAATAGAGTGTATAAATATAAACAGTATGCTGAACAAAGAAAATTTTATACAGATAGGCACTCTGGTAAAACCTCACGGCATAGCGGGCGAAATTCAGATAAGAATGCTTCCTGAAATGGCTGAGCGTGAAGTTACTATAACATGGCTATACGTGATGATTGATGGCGGGCTTGTGCCTTTTAAAGTAATTGCGGCGCGCAGCAAAGGAAATAGTTTACTGCTGGAACTGGATAGCGTTAATTCGGAAGATGCCGCACAAAAATATCGAGGTTGTTCCGTCTTTATCAATCCCGATGAGTTATTGCCTGAAGAGGAGAAAGACAACTTTACGCTGTCGAGATTTATCGGATACAAAGTTACCGATAAGACCCACGGATTGCTTGGATTTATCAAATCCATTCACGATATTCAGCAGAATCCGTTGATGGAAATAGAATATCAGGGCAAAGAGATTTTAATTCCTTTTCAGGATGAATTTATCATTAATTTTCGGAAAAATAAATGTGAGATGGATATCGAAACTCCCCCCGGTCTTATTGATATCTTCCTTGAATAAATATTGTTTTCTCAAAAAAATTCCGATGCTCATTATTTCTTTAAATATAAATCATTAATTACAAATATATTATGAAGCAATCTTCAATAAAAAGATATTTTTTTTGACAAGATAGTTGCATATTTGGAAGAAATCATTTAGTTTTGCAGCGCGTTTAAAGAAATGTATTTCACAGCGAAATAAAAATTCCTCAGTAGCTCAGTTGGTTAGAGCGGCGGACTGTTAATCCGTAGGTCGTAGGTTCAAGTCCTACCTGAGGAGCTCAAAAGTTCGCCAATAGGCGAGCTTTTTTTGTTTTATCAAATGTTCATGCAAAAAAATCATTAAGGAAAGCGGCAACGTACAGAAATTTATAATACCTTTGCTTCCTAAATTTTAATCTTATAAATTTTTTGATTATGTACTGCAATCAATTATTCGAAAAGAAAAAAGGCATACGTGCAATTCGTTTCGTGCCCATTCTTTTATTTGTATCGACTTTTGTTATCTCTCTGTCGGGTTGTGAAAAAGAGAAAGAACCAAACATTACCCAAAAGGTAAATAATTTCGTACACAATTATTTTTATTTGGCTTACTTGTGGAACACTGCACTGCCCGATAATGTTGACCCTAATAGTGAGCCCGACCCGTTTAATTATATCGACAAACTGATTTATAAGAAATACGACAAATGGTCGTTTTTGGACGACGATGCCGAAACATTGCTTAAAGAGTACAAAGGCGTATCAACCACTTACGGTTTAAAACTCGGGCTGAGCAGATTCAGTAATACGGAAACCTATTTTGCCGTTGTTCAGTTTGTTTATGCCAACTCGCCCGCCGAAGAAGCGGGGCTGAAACGTGGCGATATTATTGTGAAAATCGACAACGGCGATATTACAGAGAGTAATTATATGAATCTGTATAACTCGACAAACATAACGGTACAGCTGGGCTTTTACGAGGCTGAAAGCATTGGTTTAACCGATGTTTTAATAACAATGCAGTCGCGCGAAATGTATCTCGACCCTGTGCTTGTTCATAAAATCGTTGAAAAAGGCGACAGAAAAATCGGTTATTTGTGTTTCACCGATTTTGTTGAAGCCTCGCACAACAAACTTGTTAACGTTTTTACCGAATTTAAAACTGCGAATGTAACCGATGTTGTGCTCGATTTGCGCCACAATCCGGGTGGTTTTGTTACAACAGCAAACTATCTGGCAAGTATTTTGGCGCCACAGTCGGCGCTCAACAACAAAAGCGTTTATCTCGAAGAAATTTGGAACAAGAATTACACCGAATATAATAATTCCGAAGGACACGCCATGACGCAGTATTTTAATCACGAAGTGGGCGTTAATATGGATTTGTCGCGCCTTTATATTTTAACTTCGAGCGGAACAGCGTCGGCTTCAGAAGCCACCATCGTAAGCCTGAAACCTTATATGGAAGTAATTCAAATTGGAGAAACAACTCACGGAAAATATTGTGCGGCAGCGTTAATTCAACCGCCTCTTGATGACGAGGGGAATCTCGACCCCGACATTGCGAACTGGATATTATCGCTGGTGATTTACAAATATGCCAACAGCGAAGGTGTTACCGATTTTGTAAACGGCATTGCGCCCGATTACGCTGTTGAAGATGCATGGTACGATTATAAACCGCTGGGCGACGAAAGCGACCCGTTGCTTGCCAAAGCCATTGAACTGATAACAGGAATACCAACAGCTGCTTCGATGAAAAACGCTGCTGTTGCGCCCAATTTTAGCTACCAAATGATACCCGATATGGACAAGCGAAAGGGCGGTATGATCCAATTGCGAATTACGAATTAACTACTTTCTATTATTTTTATACTCAATTAGTTGCAAATCGGATTTCAGACGGTCTCACCTCAAAAATCTTCATCAGTTTGTTTATTTTTTTGATTTGTCTGTTTCTGATTTGCGACTTTATTTTTGCCGTATCATACGGTTTGTATCCTTCCTTTTTATAGAGTACATTCAAGATGATGACCGCCAGTTTTCTTGCCGTGGCAACAATTGCAGCTACTTGCCTCTTGCGTTGCAGGATTCGCTGGAAAAACGGATAGAGCGGTGCGTTTTTCTGTTTCCCGACCGATTCGGCGGCCATCCGCAAGGCAGTAGCCACCCTGTTGCTTCCTTTTGGTACGCGACTGCTGAGTATTTTACCGCCGGATACACGGTTGTTGGGACTCAATCGCAGCCACGAAGTCCACTGTTTTGCGGT
>JAITVO010000073.1 GCA_031285765.1 Cytophagaceae bacterium
ATAAAACATTTAATTTATTGATATTTAAATATTTATAAGAATCATTTGGGTAATTTTTCTTTCAAAATTATATAAAAAAACTTTGGGGAGAAGCCGGCAGCCCGATCAACAGAGTTTGATAATAAACAGGATTCAAGACCGATAAAATTATTTTTTCAGGATGAAGCAAGTTTCGGACGTATCGACCATATTTCTTCCTGTTGGGTTCCACCCAAAGGCAGAGCCAAAGTGGGTAATAAAATCATTAGGGAATATACCTATGCCTATTTGACCACCTGTCCCGAAACGGGAGAAACTTATTCGCTGATATTACCTTATGCCAATGAAAGCTGTATGGACGTATTTATGAAAACTGTATCCGAAGCTTTCAATCATTACAGAATCATCAAGGTCATGGACGGAGCATCATGGCATACGGGTAAAAAAACAGGCAGACAGGAGAATATCATTCCCCTGTTTCAACCGCCGTATTCTCTGGAACTCAATCCTGTTGAATGTCTGTGGCATCTGATAAGTGAGGATGGCGGTTTTAAAAACTCAACCGTCAATACATTGCCGGATGTGGAATTGAAGCTGGAAGAGTACCTGAAAAATATGGATAAGGAAACCGTGAAATCTATCACACTTTTCAATTGGATTAAAAAGGATATTTGGTAGTAGGCTTGGTATCAGCTATTAATAGAGATTTACAAGAAAAATTAGATGCGTTTGCCCTAGAATAAAAATTTTCGGAAAATGGATTGATGATTATCTGTAAGGTTCATTTTGGCTAAAGCCATTCCCGACATATCCTTTATCCATCGGCTAAAGCCGACGACAATGATGCACTATTGTTTCACTGCCGTTGGCTTCAGCCAAAAAAACAACTTGCTGAACGATTGCTTTTTACATTTTTATAACACATTTGATAATTCAAACAACTTCTAACGCATTAATCATTATTGTTTCACCACTTTTGCTGATACATTTCCAATCTTCACAAAATAGATGCCTTTTGACAGATGCGAAATATCAATGGTTGTGGAGCCGTTTTGCATTGGACGTATGCCATACGCCTCTACACGATGACCTGCAATATTATAAATTTCCACATCTTCTATTCACAACTCGCCTTGCGTTGGATTCGGGTAAAGCGTTACACTGGTAATGCTGTTGCCGTTAATGCCCACATATATGTTGGGCAAAAAAACTACCAATGGATATGGATTGCTGTTGATAGATTTGGAAAAATTTTATGTGTGCAATAAGTTTTCTACCATTTCAGCCAAAATCCCTTTCTTTTGAATCAACTCGTCGAAAGTTCCGGTTTCGGCAATTTTTTCACCGTTGAGCACTACAATGCGGTCAGCCATTTTTATTGTGGAGAGGCGATGACTCACAATTATTGCGGTGCGATTGGTGGTGATGGAGCGAATGTATTTGAGCAAACGCGCTTCGGAAAACGAATCGAGCGAACTTGTGGGCTCATCGAGAATAATTATCTGTGCATTGTTGAAAAACGAACGCGATAATGCCAGCCGCTGCCACTGTCCGGGACTCATCTGCTCGCTTCCTTCAAACAGAAATCCCAAAGTGGTGTCGTATTTATCGGCAAAACTTTCGATAACAAGGTCGATTCCGGCTTTTTGAGCAGCCGTGCGAATTTCGGCGTCGTCGACTGTGTTGCGCACGTTTCCAAACCATATATTTTCGCGTGCGGTTACGTTATAAAGTGTAAAATCCTGAAAAATAACGCTTATGTTGGCAACTGTTTCTTGCATGTTGATTTCCGAAAGCGGCGTGCCGTCAATCATAATTGTGCCTTCCACAGGTTGATACAGTCCGCAAAGCAGTTTTACCAAAGTGGTTTTACCCGCGCCGTTGATTCCTACAAGGGCAACTGTTTCGCCCGTTTTAATCGTAAAATTAAGGTTCTTCAGCACCCATTTTTCGTTAGCTGGATAGTGAAAGCCGATGTTGCTGAACGTAATTCCTTTTCGGATGGGTACAGGAAATGGAGCGTTTGCGTTTGGGAGCGAATCTTTTTTGTTGTTTTCGAGTTGTAAAAACTCAAACAGGTTGTAAAGAAACAGCGAATCTTCGTACAAGCCCGTCCATCGCAAAAGCAATTCCTGCAAATAGGCGTATCCGCGCTGCATCGCCAAAAAATAAAGCACTACGTCGCCAATGGAAACCTGCCGGTAGTAAGCTTTCATGGCAATCAGTCCGTAAACGGCAAAAAAAGCGGTGGCTGCAAAAATCTGTACAATGGTTTCCTGCTTGGTTTTGCCAACAAGCATCTTGTATTGCGACTGTCGCCAGCTGTTTTTCAAAATGTTGTACCGTTTCCTGAAGAAGTTGCCCAAATCGAATACCCGCAACTCTTTGGCAAACTCCGGCGCAGTAAGCAAACGATTGTAATAACTCACCTTGCGCTCAAGCATCGTATTTTCGCGCTTAAAGTGAAACATTTTAGACGCATAGCGCAGACGGATGATGGCTATTGGAACGGTCATTAATAAAAGAATGCCCGGAACCGTCCAGTGAACTGCCAGTAGTATGCCGCCCGTAACAAGCAGTGTAATGGCATTTTGTACGATTCCCAAAATGCCGTAATAAATACGCGAAGGACGGTACGATGCCTCGTTGAGTGCACGATAAAAGATGTTTTGATATTTTGGATATTCGAAAAAACCGTAGCTAAGTGAAGTGGTTTTGTCGTGAATCATCGTGTCGAAGAAGTCGGAGATGGCAAACGCCTGTTTTTCGCGCACAAGCGAGGCAAACGTTGCCGACAGTGTATTGACAAGGAAAAGAACGCCTGCCGAAACGAGCATCGTTATCAGTTGCGAGTAATTTTCGCTGCCAGCGGGCGTGGTAATTACAATTTGCAATTCGTCAACCAGAAGTTTTACCAAGTAGAGCAGCATCAGCGGCAACATTCCGCGAACCAGCACAATAAAGGCATTGAGCAGAGTAAGTAACGGCGAACTCTGCCAAATGTACTTTAAAATCAGTTGTATTTGTTGCCACGAAGTTAACACAATCGTATGGTTTTTTGGTGATAAAGCCGAGACAAAGATAAATATTATGTGAAAAAATGAAGCGTTTTCACATAAAAATTATCGGATTAATGTACAAAATTCAGGCTCAAAATTTATCTATTTGTTTTTAATTCATGTTACGCAGTATTACTTTTATTAGCCTTGAAAAGGCTTAATCTTAATAACCGCGAGCAAAGCGTTGCCTGCAGAAATTTGCACCCTGATTCACCTGCCCGTAAGCAGAACGAGTTATGAAACGTAAATTTTGCCCTTACAGGCATAAAATTTAAGCCTTTTCAAGGCTCTTAAAAAAACATACTGCTTAACATGAGTTGGTGAGTTTGCAGAAACGCTTTGTGAGTTTGCATATATATTGTAATATTACTGTAAGTAACTGTTCATAATTAATCAGCATATATTTACAGTAGCAATTCTATTGATGATATACAGTTCACCGTCGTCCCGCATGAGATGCAATATTGGTAGAAAGATGGTTGCAGCACGT
>JAITVO010000074.1 GCA_031285765.1 Cytophagaceae bacterium
CTAAAAACTCCAATTTCTTCGTTATGCTTCGGACGATAAAATGCTCATTTACCTTCATGTAAACTGCGCTTTTATCGCCTCGCAAGCCTCGAACTTTGAGTTTTTAGAGGTTCCCATAATACGAAAGTATAAAGTTTTAATAAACTATTTTCCGAAGAAGTTTAATCTATGGTCGATAAAATATCGTCATTGCAGGATTTTGTACAGTTTTTGCGTTGCATGAGATGGTAATAAATATATGGAGAAGAGATAAATAATGTGATGTTTGAGCTTGAATTTTGTCCACATCGCCATTATCACTCTCCCCTCCTGCAATGCTCTATAAACAAACAGTATTTGCAGTTCTTTTTATTTTCGGTTTGGTTGAACGGCACGTCGGGATTGAATATTTCGTTGAGAAGGGCGGCGAAGCGATGCATAAACTCTTGGCGCACGAGGCTGAAAGTTATTGTTTCGCCTTGCGTGCGTGCCGGCTTGAACAATATATCGGTGGAGTAGGTGTCGCTGAAAAGTTTTCGGACTGAAATAACGCCGGGCGCAATTTCTCTGTCGGGATATTCGAGCGACTGTATATACGAATAAACCAGCGTTTGAAAAATTACCTTTACGTCGCTGTGTTTAACAGTATCGAACAGTTCGTCGACACTTTTTATATAATGACCGGTTTTGCCCGTTTTGTAATCAATGATGCGGAGGGTGTTGCCGCGAATATCTACGCGGTCGATAACGCCGCCAATATAAATGGTTTTGCCCGATGGCAAAGGGAATGGCTTCGACACTTTTTTTTCCAGTCCGGCAAGTATAAAAGGGGCTACCTGCATTTCGAGCTTCAAGAATTGTTTAATGTATTTTAGCAGCACTTCGTAAACAAGGCTGTTTTTTCCCTGCAAGTCGATAAAAGTTGATGACGAGTGTTTTACAAATGGTACGGTATCAATAAAAACTTGGGTAAGGCTTTCTTTCAAGTTATTTTCGTTTTTAAGCAGCGCCTCTAAAGCCGACGCCGTTACGTTTGTTCCAACCATTGGCTGGTAAAGTATTTCAACAAGCCGGTGAAAAAGGTTGCCGAATATTCGCGGGTTTAAATCTTCGCTTATTTCGTCGGCTTCGCGGATGCCTGCAACGTGTTTAAAATAAAATTGCAGCGGACAGTCGATATACACACTCAATGCGCTTGGCGAAAGCGGCGATACAGCTGTGCGCCACTTCTCCATTTTCGCAATTACTTCGGCGCTTTTGGCAGCAAACAGCAACCGGCTGCGAGGCGGGCTAACTTTTTGTATCACTGTTTCCATCTTTACGTTGGCAGGATATTCGTAATAAATCTGCTGCAAAAAACGGCTCATTTCGCCTTCGCCCGTAACAGTTTTTGTTGTGCAATAAACCAGATGAACCTGTTTGGCACGGTTAATCAGTCGATAAAAATAGTTGGCATAAATGGAATCCTGATTGTCGATAACCGGAAGGTTGTATCCACGTCGCAAATTGAAAGGGATAAACGTATCGGGCAGCGATGTTCGGGGCAAAATGCCTTCGTTCATCCCCAAAACAATCAGGTTGTCGAAATCGAGTGCGCGGGTTTCGAGTATTCCCATAATTTGCAGTCCGCTTAGTGGCTCTCCTTCAAATGGAATGGAAAGTTGCTCCACCAATCGTCGAAACAATTGCAGCCAAGTGTCGGGCGCGGGCTGCAGTGCATATTGCGACAAAATATCCGACAGCCGGTTGAGCACCGTAATCATGTATCGTACAAATTCTTTTTCGACGCCGTATCCGTTGCCGGCTGCGAGCTTTTGATGCAGTTGCAACAGAATATCGTTCAAATAAGATGTCAGTTGTACGGTATCATTTATTTTAATCAGAATATTATTGAGTAGAATTTCGTTTTCAAGAAAGCCTTTTTCGATAAAAACAGTGTTCGACTGTATGATTTTTTTAATAATACTGCCTTGTTCTCCTTCAAGCAAAATATTGATGTACTGATGACGAAGCAGCGCTATCAAGGGCTGATGATAAAACCATGTTTTACCCTCTTTGGTAACGCGCATTGTTTTTTGAAGCGCAAGTAAACATTCGACAAGTGTAAAAGCCGGCGTATTTTTTACTGGATAACCGATGGTTACGTTAATACTTTCGATTTCTTTGGGTATGGCGTGCAAAACCGGAAAGAGCAAGTTTTCGTCGGCAAGTATCACTGCCGTTTTTTCGGCTTCTGTGCTGTTGGCAGGAAGATTTTCGCTCAAAAACTTGCCGGCAATTTGCGACATAGTTAAATCGTTGGGCGCCGATGCAATGGTTATTGCGGGCAACTTGCTGTTCGATGGCATTTGCCACCCTTTTGGCGATGGAAAATCGAAAAGATTTTGCTGCACAAACACAATTGACTCGTGATGCAGCGAGCCGGCTTGCGTGGTAAGCAGCCATTCGGGGTAATCCCAAAAGAATGAGGCTTTTTTCTGCATGTTCAGCCAGTTGAACAAAAGTCGCTCGCAACTGTTCAGCGCATTGAATCCGGCAAATACAATGTGCTGATACGGCGTTTCAATGTAACGCTCCATTTTAATGCGGTCGGCAACGTGGCGATAAATCATCCCTTCGTATGCCTCATTTTTCTGACGCAATTCGTTCCGGAATGTTTCGTAAAGCAAGTACATTCTGTTCCATATAGCCAAAAACTCCTGCTGATGCGCCGACAGTTTATCGGGATTAAATGTTTGCCAAAAACTTCGGATAGCCGCTACCTGTTCGGGCGACAAAAATGAATAATCTTCCTCTATTGCTTTGTAATCCGAAAGATTGGCGAAAAGCATCCGTACATCAATCCTGTATTTGTCAATATCATTAAAATCGTTCAGTATAGTTTCGCCAAAAGGCAAAAATTCGTCGATCCCGGTGTTGGTACCCATTACGCGGCGATAAACTTTGTAAAGCGTAAAGAGCTGCCTGATATTATCGCATGGCTGCATTCCCGACAACTCGGCAAACAAGTCGGAAATTGTAATAATTCTGGGTGTCCATACAGGGCGATTGAAGCGCTCTTTTATTTTATTTTTGAAGAACACACCCGCGCGTCGTCCGGGAAAAACAAAACAGATGTTGCTTATGTTATCCGAATGGTTGCGAACATAAAAATCGGCAAGACTATCAAGAAAGTGGGAAGTGGAGTGTTGTGGGTGGAGAGTGGATAGTGAAAAATCATTCTCCATTCTCCATTCTCCATTCCTCATTTTCAACTCTCCATTCTCCATTCTCCACTCAATTATCGCACGTCAGTTCCAGTATCATAATGCTTTTGGGATTCAGAATCAGCGTTCCCAGTCCCATCGAAGTTTCGCCCGTAACCACATTGTAAACCTTGCTGATGTTGCCAATTGTCATTGCAAACCTGTTCGACTCCATTCTTCGGGGCGAGTCGGGATTGTTATTAATGATAACGAGCAGTTTCTTTTTGTTGGCGCATCTGAAATAGGCATAAATATCGTCGCGTGGCTCAAAGTGGATTGTTCGGCTTTCCATCAGGTCGGCATTGGCTTTCCTCCATTCGAGGAGTTTGTTCACATAGAGGTAACTTTCACGCTGTTGCAATGTTAAACCCTGCTGAGTGAATACGCTGCTTGGGTCGCCAGCCCAGCCGCCGGGCAAATCGCCTCGCACAAAACCGTAACCTGCAAGCGCCAGCCCTTCCATCTGAATTTCGCTTCCGTAAAGAAACGACGGAATTCGTCCGGCTGTAAGAACAAAGCCCATATACATGCGAAATATTGCAGGGTCTTTTTCAGCCAGCGTAAAAAGCCGCGTCAAGTCATGCCCGTCAATTGGCAGCACAAGTTCGTTGATAGCGTTGTCGTAAATTCTGTCGGATGCAATAATTTTATATACTTCCAACAGCGCTTTGTTGGGATTCTGATAATCGGCAAACGCATCCATCAACTCGCGATAGAGTGGCATGTCGGTGGAGTGGGAGAAATATTTTTCGTTTCCCGAACCGTTTTTCCAAAAATAGTTGTGAACAACCATATCGGTTGCAGGAGCGCTTATCACATTCAATCCGGGAAAATCATCGGAAATAGCTTTGCCAAGTTCCTTGAGCAGTTGCTGCGAATTTAGGTGCGTCTGTTCAATTCTTATACCGTCAACGCCGGTCGATTCAATCCACCAAAGCACATTTTGAACTAAATAGCGGCGCACCTCGTCAATGGAATGGTTCAATGGCGGCGTATCAAATGTTTCCCATATCCTTATATTCCTGTCCACATCCTCCTTGCTGGAATATGGGTCGCCAAAAACAATCGGCTTGGCGTCGGTTTCAACCTCCATAACCCCTGACTGCGGGCGTGGAAAGCACCAGTCGGTTAAGGGAAGTGTTTGATAAAAAAGATGCTGATTTCCGGTTTTATTCAGCACTATTGTCAGTATCACTTTTATATTTCGTGCATGAAATGCCGAAACCATTCGCGAGCAGTCGTCAAAAGTGCCCAGCCGCGTATCAATATTATAATGATTGGTGGGTGCAAATTTGTCGTACGATTGCACCAACTGATTCGATTCGTACAAAGGCGCAAGTTCTACAGCCGTAGCGCCCAATTTTTCGATGTAGCCAGCGTTTTGAATAATACCTTCCAAGTCGCCGCCGTGTATTCCTGACGGATTTCTTCGTTCGGCGCGTTCAAACTGCCCCGCAATGTTGTCGTTTGCCGTATTTCCGTTGGCAAACCGGTCGGGCACTATCTGATAAATTACATCGGAGCCGCTTAACTTGCCAAGTTTAACGGACGATATTCTCCGTTTGAGTTCAAACGCAAGCGTTGCAATATTAGAGCCTCCACGAGTAACATTTATAATGGCGTTTCCGGGCAAAGCGCCGGGCGAAATCTCTATTTCAACAAACAAAGTAGAATTATCACGGTCGGTTCCCGGATACTGTTTCGCAATAATGATTCCCGAATAGGATATAGATGCTGTACCCGTTGCCACTCCGTTTCCACGAATAATCAGGAGCAAACGGTTATACTTCATGCCCGCCCACCAGCTTTGCGGATAACAAACGGGGGCGGCATTTCGATTCAACTGTCCTTCAGCACGAACAATAATGGATAGCAATATGAATAGAAACAGGGTTATATGAGCCAGCTTTCTCATTATGATAACAAGTTTTTGTTAACGATTAAAATAAGCCGCGCAAAGATAATATTTTTTTCAATTACATCTGAAACTGTTTGACTTATTTTTACTTCGTGCTACGCATTTTTTTAATAATTAAACAGGTTTTGAACCGCAATTTTTGCATGATAAACAGGATTCTTAGCATCGAAAAGACTTTGCCTTCGCCGATTTTCAATTTGGGACGCAAATTAATCTTGCAAGCTTCACATGGCGTT
>JAITVO010000099.1 GCA_031285765.1 Cytophagaceae bacterium
CGGCATCAGCAGCAATGGGGCATGCCCCATTGTCAAAAGGAACGGTAGAATATCCGCGAAAGCGATGAGATGGCGGGTGTAAATAAAACATCCTGTCGCTATTTTCCGAAGAAGTCCATTATAAGGGAACCTCTAAAAAACTCCAATTTCTTCGTTATGCTTCGGACGATAAAATGCTCATTTACGTTCATGTAAACTGCGCTTTTATCACCTCGCAAGCCTCGAACTTTGAGTTTTTAGAGGTTCCCATAATTAAATCATGCGATTGATAGCAGTAGCGTATAACTCATATTTGTTTGCTACTTTTGTCCCCATAAAAAATCATTTTATGAATACAGCCCCATCGTTTACACCGCATATCATCGAAAAAAACGGCAAAAAGCAGATTTTCGACCCAATACGGAAAAGGTTTGTTGCATTAACTCCCGAAGAAAGCGTTCGTCAGATGTTTATTGATTTTATGGTGCGAACAATGAAGTATCCCGCAGGGCTTATTGGCGTTGAAAAGAGCGTTTCGGTTAATGGAATGTGTCAGCGAGCCGATATTTTGCTGTACAACCGACGCGGCGAGCCTGTAATGATTGTTGAATGTAAAGCGCCGAATGTTGCGGTTGGCAGAGAAACTTTAGAGCAGGCTGCCCGATACAATACGGCGCTCGGTGTAAAATATCTGACCATTACCAACGGGCAGGCAAGCTATTGCGTTCAACTTGGTGCGGAGGCAAACAGCCATCAGCTGCTCGCCGAATTTCCCCCTGCCTGCGCAATTATTAATTGAAACATCAATTCATCGCGGTATTCTGTTCGCACTCGTAGCCACTCCTTTTTGCATCCGATTAATTCAAAGTTCAATGAAGTGAACAGGCGGATACTGGCGCTGTTATCGGCAGCAATATTGCAGTAAAGATTGCGGATTCCCAACTCTTGCGCAACATAAGCGATAAACAGCTGTAAGGCGCGGCAGGCTATTTTTTGTTCGCGCCACTTTTCGTGAATCATAATTCCCACTCCGGCGCGATTGTGATACGGCTCGAAATCGAACAGATCAATCATTCCTGCTGTTTGCTGTTCATTCTCGCTTTCAACATCAATCATCATACGAAGTTGACGGGTTTGATAAATATCGAGCGACGATGCTTTTACAAACTGTTCCAATTGATATTTGCTGAAAGGAGCAATAGTGTTGCTCACCTGCCACAGCCGCATATCGTTTTCCCATTCATAGAGCAAATCGACATCGGCAGGCTCAACGGCTCGTAATATCAGGTTTTCGGTTTCAATCATTGCTTTATGGTTAATTACAAACTGATGTTATAAGCAGTGTAATGTTTTTACTGTCGTATTTTTCTTAATATAATGTTGTGCATTGGCGCGAAAAGTCATATTATTCGTAACCGCAGGCAACGTTTCGATTGCCTGCAGTTATGGAAATTAAGCCTTTTAAAGGCTGCACCAAAATATGTGCTGTATAGCATAAATTAGTATAACAGTGTAAGGTAAAATACGTCATTCATTTTAGTTGGTTACTTATATCGATTCGGCATATCATCTATTTTGTCAGGGACAAAGGTATAAAAAAGATGCTTCATAATGCAAAATGCAACCAATAATGCAGTTACCATTGCAAATATCGAAATACATCGGGGAACTTTGGACAATGCCATTTCAAATATTGAAACGCATCATATAACTTAAAAAAAGTTATGCTTTTCAGGCAGTAAAATTATGACTCTGAACTTCCGTAAACTGCATTTCGCTTGCATACTGTTATAAAAATAGTTTTTTCAAGCCATCGTACAATATTTTTTATCAGATGAAACATCTCTCAGAAAAAAGAAACTTAATACAATAAAATAAATAACATCTTCGTCCGTTTACTTCAATATTTACACGCGAATTGATATTGGCGAACTGTGACATGGCTGTTTTTTTGTTTATTGATTTTGAGGGAACGAACAAAAGTATTGACAAAACGAAGTTGGAAATTAACTGCATGAGATAAGACATTAATCGCATACTACGTGGCATTGTACACGATAACAAATATAAAATCAACATGAGAAAACAGGCAACTCATAGCGACGTAAAGCTATGAGTTGCTACAATATGTTTATGACAAAAAAGATAAAAACACTGTTTATTGGGCCCTTTTCGCCGCCCAACAGTGGCGACGGCGTAAAAAACGATTATCTACGCGAAGGTTTTGAAGCGGCTGGAATTAAAGATATTGTGTGGTTCGACACAATACGGCGCAGCGGCAGTCGTTTGGCTTTTTATTTCCGACTGTTTGGGCTGATGGCGACTTCGAAGCAAATTATCCTTTCGCTGAATAAGCTCGGACGTTATGCTATTATTCCTCTGTTTTGGTTTCTGTCGCTTTTCGCTCATAAAAAAGGCGTTCTGTATGTAATCGGCGGAACTTTTGACCAGCAAATGGACGACCTTTTGCCTTTTATTCGCAAAATATTTGTACAGATGGTCAATCGGCTGGATGGTGTGTTTGCCGAATCGAAGGCATTGAAGGCAGGGCTCGAAAAACGCGGTGTCTGCAATGTCGATATGCTTTACAATCCCCGTAAGGACAACGGCATACGTTGGCGTCTTACTGATGAAAACAGAACGAAAGCTGTTTTTATATCGCGGGTTACCGACGATAAGGGAGTAACGGCGCTGATAAATGCCGTAGAAAGCATTAAATATGACAACATTGATATTTCGCTTGATGTTTATGGTCCGATAGACAGCAAATACGAGGCATTTTTTCGTCGGCGAGTAGCCGGTTCAAATGGCACAGTTGCTTACAAAGGCATTTTAAAACCCGACGAGGTACAAACAATCCTTTTGCAGTACCATTTTTTAGCGCTTCCAACCTTTCATTATGGCGAAGGATTGCCCGGCATACTTGTTGAAGCGGGGTTAACGGGGATGCCCATTGTTATTACCCGTCACAATGCTTTGCCCGAATACTTTCGGCACAACAAAAGCGCTATTTTTGTTGAACCGAACTATGTGGAAGATTTAAAAAACGGAATTTTGCGACTGATGAACGATGATAAACTCAATGCAATATTGAGCGAAGGGATTCTTGAAACAGTTGAGCCATTCAAACTTGAAAACGTGATACGTCAGTCGCTCGAATTTATGGAGGCGAAAGGATGGATTTTTTGAGCGTAAAGAGTTTACGAATATTCCGTCAGAAGTAAATAACTCATGTTATGCAAGGTGTGAAAAGCCCAATTTTGGCTCCGCCGATTTTCAATTAATTCATAACCTTATGCCGGCGAAGTGCAGCTTACGGCAAATATTCGCTACCCGTATGGGCAAAACATACGTTCTCGGATTTGTTCTGCCCTTACGGGCAGTGAAATCAGTGAGCAGAACATCCACAGGTAACGTTTCGAATGCCTGCGGCTATGAAGATTCAGCCTTTTCAAGGCTGATAAAAGTAATACAGCGTAACATGAGTAAATAACATATTATCCTCTATCTTGACGTTGTTTTTCGGATGTATATTATTTTGATATGATATGCAAAATAACGATTCTTTCGTACAGAAATAAGAAAAAACAAAAAAAATGAAACCAAGTTTTAATACAATTCTTAAATGGTCGGGATTTCCCGTTGATGAAGCAAAGGTGATTTTTAAAGAAGCGCTGGCTGCCGACAAAACATTGTGGCAAACCGAAAAAATGTGGGAAATATTTAAGTTTCATTATCAAAACAACCAATTTTACAGAGGTTTTGCAGGGAAAGAATTTGCTGACTGGAGTGAAATTCCTGTTATCCGGCGCAAAGATTTGAAAGGCGATTATATGTTAAAAACGCCAGCAGAAGTGAATACCCAAAAGCTGTACAGCAGCAGCACATCAGGTTCGTCGGGCGACCCGCTCTTTTTTGCTCGCGACCCATTAACTCATGCTTTGGTTTGGGAAAACGTGCGTAATTTGTACGAAAAAGCAGGCGTTTCGCTCGACGACCGTCAGGCGCGGATGTTTGGCATATCAAAAAAACAGCCCGACAGAGCAAAAGCGCGTTTAAAAGATCGCCTGTCGAACCGCTACCGTTTCGATGTTTTCGATTTGTCGGACAGTGCGCTTGACCTCTGGGTTAAGCAATTCCGTGCACAACGTTTCAAATACATTTACGGTTACACCAATTCGCTTGTTGTTTTTGCGCAGTACCTTATTCGCCGCAATCAAACACTGAAATCGGCAGCACCTTTGCTGAAATGCTGCATTATAACCTCCGAAGTGTGCACCGCAAACGCTGCGCAAACGCTACGCAAAGGACTCGGCATTCCAGTGTTTAACGAATATGGTTCGTCGGAGCTTGGAATCATGGGTTTTAAGGAGAGCGACTGCTGGCAGGCTTCGGACGAATTGCTCTATCTTGAAGTTTTAGACGAAAATGACAAGCTGCTGCCCGATGGCGAAATTGGACGACTGACATGTACCGCTCTTTTCAATCGCGCCACGCCGTTTATCCGTTATCAGTTGGGCGATTTGGCTGCCATACGCCGAACAGCCGACGGACATACGCAAATACTCGAAATAATGGGCAGTTTAAACGACTTGGCAATTCTTCCTTCGGGACGAAAAGTGCCCGGCATTTCGTTCTATTTTGTGGCGCAAAGCGTAGTCGAAGCATCGCACAACATCCGTGAGTTTCTTTTTAGACAAACGTCTGATGGCTTTACGTTTGAATACGTTTCGGACACTCCTGTTAATGACAGTGATTTTCGCAAAATCAAAAAAGATATTATTCTTTATCTCAAAGAAGATATAAAGCTCTCTGCCATTAGAACCGATGAGTTGCAACGCGGGAAAAATGGAAAGTTTAAACACTTTATTTATTCGGCTTGATGATGCGGAAAGTAGAGACTTTATGAGTTGAATGTTCTTTGCGGCGTGCTATATTTCTCACCCGCAATAAGTAATTGATGTTGAACAAACCATGAGGATAACATAAAATGGTGTAAAATAATGTACTTTATTATTTGCAAATTGAAGATATATTTTGTGATTGATGATTTGCTATATTGCGTAAAAAACAATAAAATTTTTATGCGTTTGCTCACAGCAAAAATTAAAAAAAACAGCAGAATCAGAATTAATTTACTATTTTTGCAGGCTGATAAACTTATTTTGTTTTTGCAATAAAATATATTTTTTAACCAAAAGTTGTGCGGCAAAAAATAGTATCAATATAAAAATACCGAAGATTCATTTTCATAAGTAAGTACTCAAATAAAATTGATTTGCGAACAGAAGCAACAATGGGCATGCCCCATTACCGATGCAGGATAATGTG
>JAITVO010000108.1 GCA_031285765.1 Cytophagaceae bacterium
GGCATCAGCAGCAATGGGGCATGCCCCATTGTCAAAAGGAACGGTAGAATATCCGCGAAAGCGATGAGATGGCGAGTGTAGATAAAACATCCTGTCGCTATTTTCCGAAGAAGTTCAATAAGCAGGCAAATATTATAGCAGTTCCGCTATGGCAATTGTATTTACAGAACATGTATGCAAAACAGCCTTGAAAAGGCGCCCAATGGTAATACTGCGCAACAGTTATACTCAAACAAAAATGGTTTACAAATAACAGAGGATTCCAGTTTTTAACTGTTCAGTTTTATTTATTGACAAGTGGATTAATCCCCTTGTTGCTTTATTCGCAAATCAATTCTGTTTGAGTATATATATTTGCCGCCGAAAATGATTGGGTTTTATATTAAAAATACAGGCTAAATAATCAAAAATAACGGCTCACTTTTTTTAATGACAGGCTCTAAAATATTTCAGAGTGGCTCAAAAATATTTTAGAGTGGCTCAAAAATATTTTAGAATGGCTTAAAAATATTTTAGAATGGCTCAAAAATATTTCAGAGTGGCTCTAAAATATTTCAGAGTGGCTCGAAAATATTTTAGAATGGCTTAAAAATATTTCAGAGCGGCTTAAAAATATTTCAGAGTGGCTCAAAAATATTTCAGAATGGCTCAAAATTTGTTACAAATATCTATACAAAATTGAGCAGTAAGTTTTGATAAACAAAGTTATTAATGTTAAAAATGAAGTTATATGAACGACTGGATACCATCGAGAGAGAATGAATTTGAAGACCTGTGCAAAAAGTGGGTTGAAGAATTGCAAACCGAAAGCAATATTGTTACATTCAAATGGGATGCTGATATGTGCAAAGATGTGGCTAATAAAATTGTTAGCTATCTAAACGCATACACTGCCTATAAGGAAAATAATTCGACATTGATGCGATTTGCCAAAGATTATGCAAAAAAAACGGCAAAAGCAGCAATACGTCAATTTTCAAATACATCTGTACGGTTTAATATCAATATGGATGCTACCAACCGGCTTGTAATGGGCATACGCCCGCGCGAAAGCAGGCATACGCCACGTCCACGTCCTTCAAGCCGCCCGCACATAATAATAACAAACACTGCGAACAGGTTTGAGCATCGCATTAAAGTTATCAACAGGGAAAACAGTACAGCTTCGTTTCCGGATGATGCATACGGAGTTCAATACGCATGGCAGGTAGGCGGCAACAAGCCTGAAACAGGCGAAGAACTTGTGAAAGGAAAGTTTACCCGCCGCACCACACTAATTGCAACTTACAGCGAAGCCGACAAGGGAAAGCCTGTGTGGTATGCTGCACGTTACGAAAACAGCAGAGGCGAGGCAGGTCCATGGTCGCTCCTTGCAGAAGCATACGTGGGGTAACTGGGGGCTAATACGGCACAGTGTATTTTCAACTGCATTGCAAGGCGATATGTGCAGCATAAATCAGGGTTTGTGTGGCTGCAAAAATTTACCCATAACTGGAACAGATTTTTTTAGTGCAGAATAAAATCTGTTCCAATGGTGTTGATATTATCGCTTTCGTATCGCTCGCGCCAGCTTATAAATACGATGTGCTTTCGCACAGCATCCATCATTCCTGCCTTTTTGGAAAACAGGCTGTCGTTATAATACTGTATATATGGCGGCAACATGGTATTACAAGCCTATCTGCCAATTAGCCTTACCAAACAATAGACCGCTACAGCAGCCAGCAACAATGTAGCAGCAAATGCCCAAACGTTTGCGCTTCGCGATTGTGCCGAAAGGGTGTAATTGCCCGGAATCAGGCGATAAAAATCTATTTTCCACCCAAGCGTGTCGCCGCTGCAAAAAGTTGCATTGGACGCAAGAACCGCTCCGGGCATTATCAGTTCACAGTTAATTTCTTTATCCAGCAAATCATTAACAGGATTCCACATGTCTTCCGACAATTTATCAATCTCTTTTCCGTTTGTTCTGTAAACTGTAGAGAAAAAATCGGTTTTCAAGTATTCATCAATCAATTGACATACATATTGCGCAGAATAGCCAGTTTCATCGTTTTTTGCCTTTGCAGTACCGGAACTTGCAGTGAACAGGGTGTCCTTGATTTCGGAAAGAATTGAAGCGTATGGATTGCTGCTAATTTCTCCCGCATATTTTTCAATAGCGGCAAAACTTATTTCAAATGTATTGCGATAATACCACTCCAGTGTATTCTTTTCAAATTCGTCTAGCGCGTCTTTTGCCTCCAAGCCTGTCATTCCTGCAAAAAACTGGTTAAGGTATCCATCTCTAAACCACATCAGCTGCCCGTCGCTGCTCATAAATTCATCAATATTTACGGGAATGCGCTCCGAAACCGAAGAATAAACGGCATTGAAAGTGTAATACGTATAAAACCATCTGAATTGTCGCGCCAATGATTCGGCAGGAGCAGCCATCGGGCGAAGGTTTTCACTGTATTGCAACTGGCTGGCATAATTTTCAAACGAAGTAAAGCGGCTGCTGATTTTAGTTAATGATTTATACTTCCGGTTGCTGAAACCTGATTCGGGATGCATATTAATGGTATTTTCAACCTCCGATATCTGCCAGTTCGAATCTATTTTAAACAGATACGGATTTCTTGACCTGTCGCCTTTCAGGAAAAGCGAATCGGGACTTGTATAAATCTCCCGCAGAAACGAACCGTCGCGGTTTACAGTAGTTACTACATGGTATTTTACGGTTGAACAGGAGTTGGCAACCAAAGCAATACTTACCGCAAGCAGGGCTTTAATAAAAAGATTTGTTTTCATCTCGCTATAATTTTATTTTGAATAATATGTTTCCATTCTCTCAACAAACTTTGCATAAATGCGTTTTTTCCTGACACCTTGCTTCTGTTTATCTTTCAGTATGGATACAAGATAAGAGGCTTTGCCGGCATTGCTGGCAAAGCTGGGCATCGGAAGCCTTTCCGCCGATTCTGAAACCGTTTTACCGGCGTAACTGGCATTTATATACAAATAATCTTTGGGCAAAGCAGTTTCATAAATCAGAAATCCCGACAGTAAAAGCGCCGCAATGCCCGATACGGCACCAGCAACACGCAATAAGCGAATATGAGCGCCTTTCATGGGTTCAATTTCTTTCATAATTGAATGCAACAATCCGTCTGCGTTTTCAATTTCAGGCATGTTATTTCTTAACAGTTCAATCACTTTACTGTATGTTTCTTCTGTTTTCATTACGATGATATTGTTCTGAGTTTGTTTTTTATCTCTGTTCGGGCAAGGTACAGATTGCTTTTTATTTTGGCAGATGTTAATCCTGTTACAGCCTGCACCTCGTCCACGCTTAAGCCTTCAATATCGCGAAGCGTAAAAACGAGCCGCTGTTTTGGCGTAAGCGCTTCTGTAAAATATTCAATCCAGTGTGCCAGTTCGCGGTTGATAACCGAAGTTTCAATATCTTCCAGCGATGAAATATTTAAATCGGTAGCCGACAAATTGCTGCATCTGCTTCTTTTCTGCTTTCGCAACTGGTCGTAACACAAGTTTCCTGCAATTTTATATATCCATGTGCAAAACGAATATTGCGATTTGTAACGGTTCAGTTTAGTCCAAGCCCTGATAAACGTTTCCTGCACCACATCTTTTGCATCGTCTTCGTTGCAAAGCAGGCGGAAAGCAAGGCTAAAAACGAGCGGCTGAAACTCAACTGCCAGCTTTTCAAAAGCCTTTGTATCGCCATGCCTGCTAAGTTGAACCAATTCCGATATTGCTTGCTGCTCCATGCAAAAAAACAGTTTTGCTAATGATACGAAAAAAATATAGGTTGGTCGAATTTTTTATGTTTATCTTTATCCCGTAATTTGTAATTCATATTACGCAAAACAGCACACACAAGCCCTGCAGGGACGATACTTTATAAAACCTCTTCGGATAATGTAACACTCTGGTTGCCCATCAGGTTGAATACAAAAAAGGCGCGAATACAATTCGCGCCTTTTTTCACATCTCTAAATTCTAAATTCAACTAATAACTACTGAACAATTGATTTGAATGTTGCATCAGCAAAATATTTTCCAAATTCTCTGTCGGTAGTGGCAGTTTTTTTGTATTTGCTGTCTAACTGAACTGCTTTGCGAAGGCTTGCAAACATCATGTCAGAATCGTTGGTGCGAACTCCAACAATAGCTTTCAGATAATATTTCAAACCGTCTTCAACCGTATTGGCATTCAAAGTAGAAAGGGCAGCATCGTATTTTCCTCCCAAAATTTTGGCAAGAGCGGCATTGTTGCTTGTGCTGTTTCCAAAATAACGGATGGCTTCGTCGTACAAACCTTTATGAAGGGCTATAACGCCAAGATTGTTGTCAAGTTCGCTTCCTGCACCGGCTGCATTGCCAAAATACTCTTCCGCTTTAGCGATATTTCCTTTGCGGAGTTCAACAGCTCCAAGGTTATTCATAACTTCGGGCTGATTGGCTTTTACAGAATTAGCTTTCTCAAAAGCAACTTTTGCTCCGTCCAAGTCATCTTTTTGGTAAAGCGCATAACCTACATTGTTATGAGTTCTCCAGTCGTTAGGGAATTGAGAGGCGGCAGCTCTGTAAATTTTCACCTGCTGGTCAACATCCTTGGTAAGAGTTGCTGCAAAAAGAATTTCTTCTACATTCAACTCGCTCGGATTTGAATTTGCCAAAGATGTGAGTTCTGCATCCGATTTTCCGATTTCTTCAACGTTCACATTCAATTTTGAACGGCGAAGTTTGGGGAGAATTTCGTCTGCAATAACTTTGTAAGTATTCGACATGTTCTTGATTTCTCTCTCGCGAACTTCGGGGTCGTTGTACATCGAAAGGACACGGAGAATCAAATCTTTATCCTGAACATTGCTCTGCTCCATCAATGCACGGAAACCTTCCCAGTCTTCGGGAGTATTTTTCAAATTGAAAAAGTTGGCTGCCGAAGCATCTACTTTATTTTTCTTCAATTCGCTGTCCATCATTTTTTTCGCTGCCTGTTCGCGCTGTGCAGAAAGACGGGTATTCAAATCAGCCGGTCCGTCGGGCGAGGCATAACCCGAAATCTCGATTCCTTTGAACTCCTGATTACCCGCTGCTTGAGCTGTTTTAATAAACTCGTTCAACGTTTTAATTTCCGCTTTCGTCAATTCAGTATTGCGGAGTGTTGCCTGTTGAATAAGGAACAGAACTTCGGCGCTTTTGGTGTGAGGAATAATACGCTGGAACTTGTCGTCCCCTGTACTTCCCTCAATTCCTTTAGCAGATAGCAGCCCCGAAGTAGAAATAACTCCTTCGGCAATTTTGTAATCATCAAAAACAACCTCCTGAGAACCTCTCGTTGCTTTAATTCTTACAACGAGGTCGGAAATTCTCATCTTTTCGTCGTAAGGGACGGTATTCGTATAAGTTACCTGTCCGCCTGATGCTTTCGAAATGGTTTGAGCGTTTCCTTCAACTCTTTCTCCCTGTACGGTATAGCTCGGATAAGCCGTTTCGCCTCCTTCGTAAACTAATACAGGAGTTGCCTCGAGTACGGCTTTTTTGTCGAAATACCCTGCGGGAATTTGTACTCTGATATTCACGTCCACTTTTCCTGCGTGGGACTCCAACACTTCCGGAGTAACTGTGTACGCAATATCAGGCGCATTCGTCTTCATTTTGTTAAGACCTGAACACCCGCTAACAGCAATAGCGAGAGCCAGATAAGCAAAAACTTTCATACTTGTTCTTTTCATAATGTTAGCTTAATTATTTGTTCTTGAACTGTTTTTTTAATTACCCTGCAAATATATATAATGTTTATAATTGCCCAAATAAATACATTCATAATGAATGCAAATATAGAGATTCTCTTATTCTTTCCAACTAAATATTTATGTTCTGAGCAAAAAAAAAAAAATCAACAGGTATTCAATCTCATATTCACTGGATTAATACATTGTTAAAAAGCAACTTAAGGCAATAGCACCCACTTGTATCTTTCTGGTATTTTTTAATAATAATTATCAGTTTCTTATTTTACGATATGCTTTATTGAAACGTCCAGTTTTCAATAAAGTGAAAATATCACTTCTCTTTATTTGAAATTTTGTTGTCCAAATCTATTCTTAATAACTCATGTTACGCAAAACAGCCTTGAAAAGGCTATCAAAAGTAATACTGCGTAACATAATATAGGGAACCTCTAAAAACTCAAAGTTCGAGGCTTGCGAGGCGATAAAAGCGCAGTTTACATGAACGTAAATGAGCATTTTATCGTCCGAAGCATAACGAAAAAATTGGAGTTTTTAGAGGTTCCCTACGGTTGTTTCGTTTGGAACAATGAGGTAAGTACAGCCATTTAATCACTAAATATATGGATTTCATTTTAGAATCGGATTTTCGTCCAACGGGCGACCAGCCCGAAGCCATCGGGCAGCTTGTTGACGGGCTGCGTTCCGGCGTTCAGTATCAAACGTTGCTGGGTGTTACCGGCTCCGGAAAAACATTTACAATAGCCAATGTAATTGAACAGATTCAGCGTCCGACATTGATTCTCAGCCATAATAAAACGCTTGCCGCGCAGCTGTATGGCGAATTTAAAAATTTCTTTCCGAAAAATGCAGTCGAATATTTTGTTTCTTATTACGATTATTATCAGCCCGAAGCCTATTTGCCCGTAACCGACACTTATATTGAAAAAGACTCGTCGGTGAATGACGAAATAGACAAGTTGCGGTTGAGCGCAACCTACTCACTTTTGTCGGGGCGGCGCGATGTGGTTGTTATCTCTTCGGTTTCGTGCCTGTATGGTATCGGAAATCCCGAAGATTTTCATTCCAATCTCATTCCTGTTTCAAAAGGGGATAAGGTTGCGCGTAATCAGTTGTTGCGCCGTTTGGTTGATGGTTTGTACTCACGCAACGAAGTAGAATTTAATCGCGGGCATTTTCGTGTTCGCGGCGATACGGTGGATATTAATTTGGCTTACGCCGATTATGCCTGCCGCATTGTTTTTTGGGGCGACGAAATTGAAACAATCGAAACTTTTGACCCTGTAAACAATATCCGGCTCGAAACGCTCGACAGCATTGTTATCAGCCCCGCCAACATTTTTGTAACCACCAAAGAGCGAACCATTCAGGCAATTCGCGCCATTCAGGACGATTTAGTCGAGCATCTCGATTTTTTGCGCAAAGCAGGCAAAACAGTTGAAGCCAAAAGACTTGAAGAGCGTGTTAATTACGATTTGGAAATGATACGCGAACTTGGCTTTTGTTCGGGAATCGAAAATTACAGCCGTTACCTTGATGCACGTCCGGCAGGCACGCGCCCATTCTGCCTTTTAGATTACTTTCCCAATGATTTTTTGCTTGTAGTGGACGAAAGTCATGCAACGATACCGCAAATTAAAGCAATGTACGGCGGCGATGTGAGCCGCAAGAGAAGTCTTGTGGAATATGGATTCCGTTTACCGGCAGCTTTCGACAATCGTCCTCTCAAATTCAACGAGTTTGAGGAATTGACCCAATCGGCTATTTATGTAAGCGCTACGCCTGCCGATTACGAAATTGAAAAAAGCGAAGGAGTTATTGTAGAACAGGTAATTCGCCCTACCGGATTGCTCGATCCTGTGATTGATGTACGTCCAAGTTTGAATCAGATTGACGATTTGATTGAAGAGATACAAATACGGATTGAAAAAAACGAAAGGATTCTTGTAACAACCCTGACCAAACGAATGGCAGAAGAGTTGGCGCGTTATCTCGACAAAATGGGAATACGCTGCGAATACATTCACTCCGACGTTGAAACGCTTGAACGCGCCAAGATTATGGAAGGGTTGCGAAATGGTGATTTCGACGTGCTGGTTGGCATTAATCTTTTGCGCGAAGGCTTGGATTTGCCCGAAGTTTCGCTGGTAGCCATTCTGGATGCCGACAAGGAAGGCTTTCTTCGTTCAACCCGCTCGCTTACTCAAACAGCAGGACGCGCAGCTCGTAACCTGAACGGGAAAGTTATTATGTATGCCGACGTTATTACCGACTCGATGCGGCAAACCATCGACAGCGCCAACTATCGGCGCGAAAAACAGTTGAATTATAACATCGCCCATAACATTACGCCAACACAAGTGGTGCGAAAGAAAACAGTTATCCCCGGTTATCAACCCGAAGAAAATGCTTATGCCGAACCCGAAACGATTGATGTAGCCGCCGACCCTGTTGTTGCCTACATGACGCCTCGCGCCCTCGAAAAAGCCATTGAGAAAACCAAAAAAGCCATGCAAACAGCATCAAAAGAACTCGATTTTATTTTGGCTGCACAATATCGCGATGAAATGTTTCGCTTACAGGAACTTTTAAAAGAAAGAGGATAAAATAACTATTCCGAAAAGCAGAAATTTCGATGCGTAGGGGCGACCCTCGCGGTCGCCCTGTTATCATTTGTCGCCCTGTTATCAAAGGTGGATTGTT
>JAITVO010000118.1 GCA_031285765.1 Cytophagaceae bacterium
GCCTGTGGGGATAATGCGTTGGTGCGGTTGCGCCACATCGCTTACCTGCAAAAACCAGTACTGCTTAACGTATGGCGCCAGCAGCGGCGAGGGGCGTATGACTTGAAAGGTTTCCATAGGGGGACTACTTTAGCTTCCTTGTGCGTTGTCACCCTGAGCCTGTCGAAGGGGTGCGGCGAGGGGGAAAAATCCTGCCCCACACGCTTCGACAGGCTCAGCATGACAGCCCGCGGTGCCAAAGGTAAGCTAGTTTAGTAGAAAGAAATTGTAAAAAACGGACCTTTTTTACGCCAACACCTTTTTCAGCAGCTGCTCCTTTAGCGCAGCGCGGTCAAAGCGTTTGCACTCTTCTACCGAGGCCACGTTTTCTTCGGTGTAGTTCATTTCGTGCAGCAATTCGGGCGCGCGCGAAATTCCTTCGCCAACGTTGAGCAAAATTACCTCGCCATTTTTCACTTGTTTTTCCTTCAGCGCCTGCACAAAACCGAGCACTGCTGTTGCCGCAGCAGGACCAATGGCCACCACCGCTTCGTAGGCTACCCAGCGGGTAATGTCCACGAGTTTTTCCTCCTCAATTTCCAACATTTCGCCCTCCGATTTTTTTGTCAAATCGGCAATAATGGGGTACGAACCAGGATTGCCTGTAGCCAGCGTGGGCACTTTGGTTACAGGGTTTTCAATTATGGGATATTTTGTTTTCCAACCTTCGGGGAAACCTGCTTTTTTTGCCTGCTGCCAAGCTTGAAGCATAGGCGAGCAGCCGTCGGGCTGAATGAGCACAAAGCGCGGAAGCTGCTTTATCAAGTCTAACTCCTTCATTTCCCTAAACGCTTTTTCGATGGAAATGGGACCTGTGCCGCCGCTCAGCGCCTGAATGTACATGGTGGGAAATTGGGGCAGGTAGCGCAGCCAGTCGAACACCTGCGTGCGCTTGGCTTCCACGCGCAGCGGGTCGGTGTTGCCACCGGTCATAAGTATGCCGTACTTGGCTGCGTAGTCCGCCGCCACTTTTTTTGCCAAAGCGTAATCGCCTTTTACGCGAAAAACTTTTTCGCCGTAGCAGCTCACGCCCGCGCTGTTGAGCGCCAGCGCGTCCTGCGGAATGAACGCCGAGAGCGAAACGCCCGCCTTGGCCATGTAGTAGGCAAAGGCGTTGGCCACATTGCCCGTGCTGGCTACGATGTACTCGTTGCGCCCGGCCTCCTTCAGCACCGAGGCGGCTAGCATGGCGCCCGGGTCTTTGAACGAGCCGGTGGCGTAGTGCTCGTCGTTGCGGAAGGCGTGCACCTTGCAGTCAACGTTGAAATTTTGCTTGGCGAATTTTTCCAAAAATTCCCAACGGTCAAGCCCAAGCTTTGGCTCGGGCGTTGAAATCATGTTTTCACGATTTTTCAGCGGCAAAAAATCGAAGTAGTGCCAAATGGAAAAATCCGTGCGATTTTTATCGCAAATCAGCTCCTTCAACCGTTGGTAATCCGTGCTGTAATGCGCCTCCACGCGCGCCTTGTGGCACACTGGACAAACTTGATTGTGGTTAAACCATTCGGTAAAATCGGGAAAAGTTTTTCCGCAGGTGGTGCAGGTGAGGGTGTATTTCATAATTGTTAATGGTAAAGTTGAGTTTAATTATAAATACGCAAACGATTGGGGCGCAAAGCCTAAATCAAAGTCGGATAAATGTTTCGGGTTGGAGTATTTTTTGATACTTCCTACTTGAATGGCAAATGCCACTTCTTTATTTGCAAAATATTCATCATAAAAATCTTTAGTTATACCTGAGTGTTTCTTTGTTTCCTGCCACAAAGACTCGGTATCTTTACATAGTATATTTTTAATTTCAAACTCCCCAATAACTTGTTGTACTGGAGAAGACGCGTAAACAACGACTGTTTTTATGTTGTTACGCTTGAATATGCTTTTACGGAACTCATATTTTTTAGTTCCTTCAAATATTTTTAGTGCGAACTCGGGCTTAATCGACAATAAAACTTTCATCGCTTTTCGTTGCTTTTAAAATGTTACAAAACTGCTCTTTTGTTATTTGCTTAAATCCACGAGGTGCGTCATTTACTCCATTTAACACCTGTAAATCTATTAACTCTTTCATGTTTATTCGGTGCGGAAAAGAGTAAACGTATAGGAATCTTACTACGAATGGCCTATTTTGTGGGGAGTATTGCCACATCTTGCGAAGTTGATTTTCTGGAAACACGCTGCTTTTTCGGCAATACAGTACAAAGTCATCTTCGTCTCTAAAATCATATTTGAGTTCTTGAACAACCCCAATTGTTGACACTACGCTTTTGTAATAGCCTCCAGTTCTGTAAAAAACAAGAATATCACCTTTTTGAGGATGGGGCTCTAACGCTCGCGAAACATAAACTTTATTTATGCCATTTCTGTGTGGAAAGTCTTCAATAAATTCCTCCGGAGATTCTGTATTTAATATAGAGTCAGGCAACAATTCTGTGTGATAATCAGGATAAATTGGAACAATGAAACAATCTTTACTGCGCGAAGTAAACGGATAATAGTGTTTTAAGTTGCCTTCGTCAAAGTTGTGCTCAAAATTTCTAACGTAAATCAATTCTCCTTTTTTATTTCCCCACAAAATAAACCCCCATTGTTCAAGCAAACCTATCAAGCGTTTTTGTTCATCTCGTTTATCAAAAATTGTAACATAAATTTCTTCAACATTGTTTTTTAGTGCATTATCAAAGATGATTTTCATAAATCGCTCACCTAAACGGAACCCATTATTTATAACCTTGAATGTCCCAATTTTTAATCGTTTTTTAGGTGTAAATACTGGTGAAACATCAGTGTAGTTTTCATCTTTTTCTTCCACTTTCAAATACAGAAAGGACAAAAGGAGTCCATTGTTTGAATTGACTGTAATATATGCTTCGTCATCGTATTTTTTTATAAACCATTTATCAAAGCCAACATAATCTTCTTTCAAACTGTCAAAGAAACTATCGGTAAGGTTTATGCGTCCGAATTTCAACTTTTGAACATTAAGGACTTTGTAGTTTACTAATTCAGGGTGTTCTGCGAAGGTCTTTTCGAGGAAAGAATCAATCGTAAATATTTTGTCTTCAATTCCTAATTCCTCCGCTTTTTTATGAATCTTTTTGTCTTCAGTAATGAGAATATCAACACGACCGACAAAAACTTCATTCAAAAGCAAAGTGTCGTTTTTATCATTTTGATTAACATCTATTCTGTCCGAAATAGCTTTAACCTCCACCTGTAGAGGGGACGGAATTTCTATTCGCTCGTAACTGTCTAATTTTACATGAAAAGTTTCGACTGTCTGCTGATTTTTGTACTTTTCAATCTCAGCGATAGAAAGAGAGTGAACACATTTTGTGTATTTTGCCCGTTCTAACCAACGATATAGAATGCCAATATCCTGATTTATAACCGTTGAAGCTTCTCTGTGAATGATGATATTTGTATCAAGTAGTGCTTTCATAATTATATAAATGGATTTTGAAATAATGCCTTAATGACCATTCTTATTGCAGTTGTTGCTTCTCGTTCTGTTTTTTTGCTTTGCAAACAAAAACAATCTTCCGTATCAATTACCGGATTATCAATGTTGTGATGAACATATTTGTTTCGCAATTCTCTTAACCAATCTATATTTTCTCCTTCATAATTATCTCGTAATAATTTTGCCGTTCGAGTATTATTATCCATTGTTTCTTCTCTAAAATGGGCATCCATAATTGTTACAGACATTACTATTACAGATACCCACGCACCGGCACAATAAGCTAATGACATATCCATGAACAAAGCCAATACATATTCACTAATAATATGCCCTCCTTTTTCCGCTTGTTCAAGTTCCTCATCAATCCAAACTTGTCTTTGTTGCCAAACATCAATGTCTACGGTCATATGTCTTTTTTAAGATTTTATATGGTTTAAACAACAAAATGATTAAAATAAGTAAAATTATTGAGGCACCCCAATATTCCATTGGTATTTGTTTCCACAAATTACTGTTGCTGTCAAAGGATGTGCGTAAAGTTGAAAAACCGAACAATAAACTGCACACAATATTGGCGCCAACTGCAAATAAGATTTGTTTACTTCCGATTGTTTCTTTTGTGAATATTGTAAAAAATGAGTAAGCATCAGTATCCGATGATTTATTAAATACTATCATAGACTTTCCTTCTTTCATCATTTTTAATTCCTCAGGTAAATAATTCTTAAATGCCGATACTTCTAATATTCTGACATTCTTCATCTTATTTTGGTCAACAAACGAGATATTAAATGAATTGGGTATGACATGAAGGCAGAAACAATTTTTTATTTTACATAATGAATAATCTTGCGTTAAAGTAGCAACATTATTCGGGAGATTTCTGTTTTCGTTCAATCTTATATCATACAAAAACGTAGTTTTCGTAATACCCTTCTTCTTTGTGGATAAAGTTTCTGAATTGATATTTATTAAAAAACGGACATAGCACTTTACATTACCGTCTATTTTAGGCTTTTTCAACTTAAATGCAATAAGACCATCTTCTTCGATTGTAATATTATTGGCAGGAAGTATCGCCAATTTATCTCGTGTTTTAAAATCTAAAATAGTACCATGTATATCATCGTCGTTAATCGGGGAACTGTTTTTAATAATATCGTTAAATATGAATTTGCTATTATCTCTGAGTTTTAGTTGATTCAATAAGCATTTTATTTTATCTCCCTTACGAACAAACGGAGCCGCAAATTTAAAATCAATCTCTTGAATATTTTCAGGAAAGTTGAATTCGATACCCAATTCAATAAAGGTATTAGAATTCTCAATATCCCAAGTGCAAATATGAAATCTTGAAATAGCGACAGTTTGTTTACTTAATATGAAAAATGAATTATCCATAACTGCATTGACTTTAAGCCTCAATGGTTTTGTTAGATTAAATTATCTCATTCCCTCCACCACCACCTCTGCCACATCCTTCACCTCTGTCAAATTTAAATCGCCAAACGTTTTTTTGCAGGCGGGACAGGCGGTTACAAGACAATCGGGTTGGGTGTCGGCGGTCATTTTTAGCATGGCATCTTCGGCAATGAGGCGGCGTTTTTTGAAGGGCATGGCTTCGGTGGCAATGCTGCCGCCGCAGCA
>JAITVO010000125.1 GCA_031285765.1 Cytophagaceae bacterium
CAAAAGCGTTTCTGCCTGTTTGAAATCTTTTGCATCATAACTTGTTTGATAGTTTGTTTCCAGCTCTTGAAATTTGGAATAAAAACTGTTGAAAACCGGAGAATCGGTTTGCCCGAATGTTGTCAGCGAAATCAATGCCGCTGTTAAAAAAATGATTGTTCTTTTCATTGTTGATTTATATTTTAATTTTCAGTAAGACGTTTAAGTGGTGAAAAAAGTTACCATTTTGTAAATAAAGAATTGATCTCTGAACCGTGTGTCCATCCTTGCTTAATCAACCTTTACCAAATCGACCGGATAGCCCGTTTTCTTAAATTCGCCAACGATGGACGGAATGTTTTTTCCGTTGTTCAGGGCTTTGTCCTGTTGTATCAGTCCGTAAAATACGTCGCACCATTCAATCCGGTTTTTCAGCGAAGCCAGCAAATTGTTGCTGCACCAGTTTTCCCGCGCTTCCATACAGGCGTTCAGATTCAGAATGGTTTGGGCAACCAGCCGGTCGGTTGTTTCCCTGCCTGCCGTTTCGCGGATTCGCCACAGGGTAGAGGTTAGCACCATGCCTCCGCGGTGGTTGTCGTATATTTTGTCCAGAATGTCGCTGTTGTAGGTTGCGTAACATGCGGCAAGATATTTTGCAACGTTGCTTTCGGGGTTCTTCGCTTCGGCGGGATAGGAAAGTCCAACAAGTTCCAGCGTCCGCCGGAGTTTGAGGGAATCGTCCAAAGGATATTTTAGCATGGTGCGGGCATCTCTCGACATTTGCTGAGGCAGACAGTCTTCGCCCATTACGGGAGAATTGTTGAACGACAGCGAGAAATATTCCAGCAACCCCATGTGAATCACCGTCAGCCCGTCGAACTTTACGCCCAGCCCTTCCTCGTCTTCAATATACCAGAAAGCGCGATGCCCGATTTCGTGGTAAAACAGCGAAGGCGAAGGATGCGAGTTCTTTTCCAGAATGTAGAATTTGGGCGTGGTGATACCGGAAAAATCACCAAAACAAATTTCTATGTTCCTATACTCTTTTTCAAAATCAAAATCAATTTTGTTGTCGAACACCCTGTTGTACGCCTCAATCGCTTTGATGATGTAATGCGTGGTGTAGGCGGCGTAGTATTCGGGCGAACAGGGCGCTATTTTCTTTGAAAAATCAAGTTTTACCGGTGTTGTGTAGGTTTTCATACGGTCGGGGTTCATTCCGGGAAAACTGAGCGAATCCAGCACGCTGAACCTGACGGTGTCGATGTACGGCGTTTGGATTTCGCCCGTTGGTGTCAGAAAATCCAGCGGAATGGTTTCTTTGTGTATTTGCCCTTCCTGCCGAAAAGCGATTTCAAGTGTGCGTTCTTTTTCAGAACATGCCGCCAGCAGCATTACAATCGTTGCGGCTGCTGAAATAAAAATCTGTTTCATTGTCGTTGTTTATTTAATTTGTTACAGATATATGAGTTGTTTTATTTCTTTTTATTTTTATCGGCGGCAGCAATACATATATAAATACATGTGCAACAGCATAAAAGTATAATAAACACTGTGCGGCTGTCTCTTGCCAAATCAAATAAAACATTACAGAACACAGCAACAAGCATTGTATTCACTCCAATCATGGACAGTATTTTGGCTGCCTGTGTTCCTGTTATTATTTTTTTATCTTTCATTTTTAACCTTTATTAAAATCATACAATACTTTTATTACTTACCTGTTTATGGCGTCAGAAAATCCAGCGGAATGGTTTCCTTGTGTATTTGCCCTTCCCGTAAAAAGGCGATTTCCATTGTGCGTTCTTTTGCAGAACATGCTGACAGCGCCATTACAAGCGTTGCGGCTGCTGAAATAAAGAGGTGTTTCATTGTCGTATTAGTTTTAATGATTATCGGATTTTACACCTGAATGTATTTTTGCTATCAACAGTGGCAATCAAGATTCTATCAAATATTTTTTCACCCATGTACCTCCGTAGCAAAACTCATTGAGGTAATTTTACAGCTATTCAGGTTTTATTTGATGATAATCAATAACAGTCTTTTTGCATTACTTATTGGTATATGTACCAACGGTAAGGCTTTTCCTGTTTCTTTCTTAGGGTTTTGAAAAGAGGCTTCCTATTTTCTGAAAAACTCCTTTTAGCGAGCGCTGCTCCATTTTGTTGTATTTAGCCCAATAGACGTCGCTGTCCTTAATGCCTGTGATGGACTGGTAAATGACGCCCCATCCGGGAAAACCACCAAAGTTGCGGTCGTCGATATACATGTCGGCTATGATTTTGCGACTTTGCATATCTTCTTTTTCTTCGCCCGGATAGTTGGCATTGACGGCATAAAACTCTACACCGTTTTTCAGACAAAACGCTACGGCTTCGTCCAGTTCCTTATCGTGGCGATACGTCCAAAGTATCAGTCGATGCCCGTCGTTTTTGAGAGCACGAAGTGTTTCAAACGCAAAGAACATCTCCTTTCCAATGGCAGGATAGCGATGTTCTACAATAGTCCCGTCAAAATCTACGGCAATAGTCATATCTGTTTATTTAATTAACTGATGTTACGCAATTTCTCGCCACATGGTGTGAGAGTCTGTTTTTTTATTTTCTGTACCCTTTTACAAGTTGTGAAAACCGCTTCCAAAGTTTTTTATCCATTTCACAAGTTGTGAACTGTTTTTTTTTAACTTTTACCCCTTTCTACAAGTTGTGAAAATAGCTTTTTTAACTTTAACTCCATTTCACAAGTTGCGAGGACGGCTTTTTAAATTTTGTATTTTTTTACACATTGTGAGAACAGTTTTTTATTGTAATATTGCATCCTCACATTCAAAAAAACTGATGTGTAACATCAGTAATTAAATATTGTCCTCCGTATCTATCCCCAATTCGCTGTGTATCTTGTAGCGATTGGGAAAATTGATAAGAAAGGCGACCAAAAGGATGACAAAGATAATAAGAAATACTTTATCGGACGACAGAAGGTAGCCGATGAGCGCAATAATTTTCAGCGCTTCGAGTGTAACCGTCTTCAGAAAATAGCTGTTGCGATAGAGGCGCAGCTTTTCGTCAATTGGATACGCAGGCGGCACCTTTTTCATGCGGCGAGCGTGCAAACTAATGGTGGCAGGGATGCTTCCAAACGCAAGAATGATGATAACAGTTTTGAGGGTCGAAAGTTCGGATGCGCTCAAAACCGAAAGATGATTAAAACTGTTGGCAATTTTTATACTGACAAAGAACAATATCAGCAGCAACGCAAGTATTGCCCAAAATATGGCTGCAATTTGACGGTAATAAATGGAATGTTTCATAAATTATTATTTAAACACATAAAAAATATTTTTGAACGTGGATGACACCAATTTTCGCGGATTATTATCAGAATAATAATGATACATATATCGTTGAGCTATCCGCGTTTTTATACTCAAACAAAAATGGTTTGCAAATAACAGAGGACTCCAGTTTTAACTGTTCGGTTTTATTTATTGGCAAGGGGATTAATCCCCTTGTTGCTTTTATTCGCAAATCAATTCTGTTTGAGTATATATTCTTCATATTGTTTTTTCAAAAGGCAGACGGTTAATAATGGAGCGTCCGAGCGTTATTTCGTCGGCGTATTCGAGTTCGTCGCCAACCGAAACGCCGCGAGCAATGGCGGTTATTTGTACGGGATAAACCGACAGTTTTCGGAAAAGATAAAAGTTGGTTGTGTCGCCTTCGATAGTGGCGCTCAGGGCAAAGATAACCTCGTCCACATCGCCGCGTTTCACTCGTTCTTCAAGTCGGTCAACAGTCAGGTCGTCGGGACCAATGCCGTCCATCGGTGAAATAATTCCACCCAAAACATGATAAATACCCTGATGTTGCCCTGTGTTTTCAATCGCCATTACATCGCGAATGGTTTCGACCACGCACACCACGCGATGATTGCGTTTGGCGCTGGCGCATATCGAACAGATTTCGGTATCCGAAATATTGTAGCAACACGAGCAGTAACGAATCTCCTCCCTGAAGTTGCGGATGGCTTCGGCAAAGCGAATAACGTCTTGTTTGTCCTGTTTCAACAAGTGAAGAGCTAATCGCAGGGCTGTTTTTTTCCCCACGCCGGGCAGCCGCGAGAGTTCGTTAACAGCACTTTCCAATAAAATGGAGGGATATTGATGGTGCATAATTAAGTTTATTGTCAATGCGCGGCAAAGATAGCAAAAAATGGAGAACGGGATACTCGGCGCTTTTGCTTTGGTGATCAGATACAGCGCAAACAACCTTTGTCGGCAAACAAATACGATACTATTTTAGCAGTTTATTAATCATCTCTACCATCCTATTAAATTCCGGTTCGTTATAAAGTCTTGTCAGCATTACAATTTTTCCGGTTTTATCAATAATAACATTTCGCGTAACGCCCGCCTTTTTGTCGGCATACAATCCGAAAATATCGGCATTGGGATCAAGCCCGATGGGATAAGTAATCCCGGTAGTCTTTGCAAACTTTTGAACGGTTTGCAAAGGTTCGTCCATGTCGATAGCAAACAGAGAAAAATCAGGATTATTCTTATGTTTATTCCAGATGTCTCTTTCTATAAAAGGCATCTCTTTACGACACACTCCGCACCAGCTTGCAGTAAATTGCAGCATTACTATTTTACCTCTCAAATCAGACAGTTTGACTGTTTCACCTGTTGCAAGTTGCATCGTAAAATCGGGAGCAGGGTCGCCTGTTTTTACAATATATCCACGGTCTTCTTCCTGCGCAAAACAGAAAGCAGGAAAAGCAATCAACAAACTGAATATTACATTTTTCATCTTGTTAATAATTTTATAGTGTTTAACGATATGAAGCGTGCAAAGATAGCTGTTTTTTTACATGCACAACAAAGTAATGCGTGAAATTGTTTGGGTAATAATCAATAACGATTATAATGACATTGTTGTCAAAGCCTGTAACATATTTAAAAATTGCATGCTTGGTAACTCATGTTACGCAGTATTACTTTTAATAGCCTTTTCAAGGCTGTTTTGCGTAACATGAGTTAGTAACATGAAAAATTCGTTTTATCGCAATTATTGTAAATCTATATAATGCCAATTTGTTATACCACTTGTGAAAATATAAAACAAAAAAAGTCGACCTCAAACGAGATCGACTTCATTATTTGCGGCATCCTTAATTTGATATTCAAGGAATGCCAGTCCTTCGGAGGGTACTACTTTTATTCCGCGTGCTATATTCCATTTCCACCTGAGAATTTGGGAAGGGAATCCTTTTTTAATGTACGCATAAATATAAGGATGTACCCGCAATGTCATTTTTTTCAATTTCAGCTGTTCCACAGCGTTCCGGAGACTGTATTCGATTTTTTCGGTAAAGTTAATCGAGGTGGCAATTTTTCCTGTGCCTAAGCATGTAGGGCAACATTCTGCAGTTTCGATGTGCATTTCGGGTCTTACTCTCTGGCGGGTAATCTGCATCAGTCCGAATTTGCTCAAGGGCAAAATATTGTGTTTTGTACGGTCGGGATCCATCGCTTCTTTCATTCTTTCGAATACTTTTTGGCGATGTTCGACGTCCTGCATGTCGATAAAATCAACGACAATAATGCCTCCCATATCTCTCAAGCGCAACTGTCGGGCAATTTCGTCTGCCGCAACAAGATTGACTTCGAGGGCATTGTTTTCCTGACTTGCAGCTGATTTTGAACGGTTTCCGCTGTTTACGTCTATCACGTGAAGCGCTTCGGTGTGTTCAATAATCAGGTAGGCTCCTCTTTTGACTGAAACGGTTTTTCCGAATGCCGATTTTATCTGTTTCTCAATTCCATACTGGTCGAACAGAGAAACGCTGCCTGTGTGAAGTCTTACAATTTTTTCACATTCGGGAGCTATCAGTCCTACATAGTCTTTCATTTCGCGAAAAACTTCCTGATCGTTTACATAAATCGCTTGAAATGTAGGATTAAAGATGTCTCTCAAAAACGTAGATGTTCGTCCTATTTCACCAACAATCAGGTTTGGAACTTTTGCTTCTTTCAGTCGATTGACTGCGTCTTCCCACCTTTTTACGAGTGTGCGAAGCTCTTTGTCCAACTCGGCAACTTTTTTTCCTTCGGCAACGGTTCGTACGATTATCCCGTAATTTTTAGGCTTTATACTTAACAGCAAACGTTTGAGCCTGCTGCGTTCTTCGGGCGATTCTATTTTCTGACTCACAGACACTCTGTCGGAGAAAGGAATCAAAATAATATGTCTGCCCGCAAGTGAAATTTCGGAGGTTAATCGCGGTCCTTTTGTTGAGATAGGTTCTTTTGCTATTTGAACCAAAATTTCCTGTCCCGCAGTCAATACTTGGGCAATTGTTCCGGTTTTGTCAATGTCGTCTTCCGGTTTCAACTTGTGCAACGCCGGTACTCCTTTTTTCAAAACAGTTTGGTTCACATACTTTTGAAGTGTTTTAATTTGGGGTCCTAAATCAAGATAATGCAAAAAAGCATCTTTCTCGTACCCAATATCAACAAATGCCGCATTTAAGCCGGGCATTATTTTTTTAACTTTTCCAAGATATATGTCGCCAACTGCAAACTGTACATTACTTTGCTCTTTTTTTAGTTCAACCAGACGTTTGTCTTCGAGCAATGCGATTGTAAGTCCTTTAGGAGTAACATCAACGAATAGTTCTGCACTCACTTTACAATAATTTTTAATTATGTCAAAGAACGTTTTTTTTATCAAAGTAAAAAACAAACAGTTAATTCAACCGTTTGTTTTTTACTTTATAATCAAACATAAAGAAACTATTTTTTTTTCTTATGTCTGTTTTTTCTCAATCTTTTTTTCCTTTTATGAACGGCCATTTTATGCCTTTTTCTTTTCTTACCACTTGGCATAGCTTTTTTATTTTATAAGGTTAAACAATTAATTCTTTACATTACTTTTCACCTTAACAACAAAGCTTTTTGAGGGCTTGAACGAAGGAATAAAATGTTCGGGAATGATGATTGTTGTGTTTTTCGAAATGTTACGAGCAGTTTTTTCGGCTCTCTTCTTAACGATGAAACTTCCGAAACCTCTCAAATAAACATTCTTACCTTTTACCAAATTTCCTTTAACTGTTTCCATGAAGGCTTCAACAGTTCTTTGTACTGCAATTTTTTCGATTCCAGTCTGCTTGGAAATTTCATTTACAATGTCAGCCTTTGTCATTTTCTTCTAATTTACTTAATAACCAATTATTTATATACTCAATTGCTTTCGCTTAATTTCAGGGTGCAAATATAAATGGTTTTTCGCTATAAAAAAAAGAATAAACGAATTATTTTTGCATAAAAATTTAAGAATGACCTGTTTCATCAATAAAATATATGACTGGTACCGCCTGCACAAGCGGCTTTTGCCGTGGCGCGAAACTGTTGAACCTTACCTGATTTGGCTGTCCGAAATTATTCTTCAGCAAACACGGATTAATCAGGGCACGGGCTATTATTTACGATTCGTCGAAAAGTATCCGACTGTCAAATCATTAGCCGATGCCGAAGAGGAAGATGTTTTGAAACTCTGGCAGGGATTAGGTTACTATTCGCGTGCGCGGAATCTGCATTATACAGCCCGATACATTGCAAATAGCCTGAACGGACGATTTCCCGAAACAAAATCGGAGTTGAAAAAACTGAAAGGCGTGGGCGATTATACGGCTTCGGCAATCGCTTCGATAGCCTTTAATCAGCCTGAAGCGGCTGTCGATGGCAATGTGTATCGGTTGCTTTCGCGCTTTTTGGCAATTGCAACGCCCATTGACACAAGTGAAGGGAAAAAAGAATTTGCGCAAATTGCCGACATGTTGCTTGACCGTGAAAATCCCGGACTGTTCAATCAGGCGATGATGGAAATGGGAGCGCTAATGTGTACGCCCGCGTTGCCCAACTGTCAAAACTGTCCTGTTGCCACGCACTGTTTAAGCCACGCTAATGGCGATATGCTGAATTATCCTGTGAAAACAAAAAAAACAAAAGTGCGGGAGCGGTATTTTAATTATTTCATTATTCACAACGATACATATATTATAATGTGCCGGCGCGAAAGGGGCGACATCTGGCAGGGACTTTACGATTTTCCGTTATCAGAAACCGTCGCACTGCTAACCGAAGAAGAAGCCTGCTTTGTTTTGTCGAAAGAGTTTGCAGCTTTCAGCGGCAGCCTAAAAAAAGAGAGCGACATGCGGCATCAACTGACGCATCAAACCATTCACATTCGTTTCTTCTCGTTAGCAACAAGTTTGGACAATAATATTCCGACATTTTTTACCGGCAGAAATACAGTTCTTATCAGCAAAAATGAATTGGATAAATATCCTGTTCCGAAACCTGTTGAAAAATGGCTACTTAAAAAAACAAATAGCATACCACACACACCTTAATATTATTATGCCAATTATTAGGTAACTTCCAAAATATGTAATAATTTTGGCGCGCTCAAAAAAAACAGTTCAAAGTTAGCGTTGAGCCCAAAACTTTGAACCTTAAACTTTGAACTCGAAACTTTTTTATCATGAAAACCAAGCAGGAAATAGTAGAAAACTGGCTGCCGCGATATACCGGACGCCAACTTAACGACTTTTCGGAATACATTCTCTTAACCAACTTCGGTTATTATATTGATTTATTCTCGAAGTGGTACAATGTGCCGATTGTGGGTGAGGATGCCAATATGGCTAACTGCAAAGCCGAAGGCATTACTATCATCAATTTTGGAATGGGAAGTCCCAACGCGGCTACGGTTATCGACCTGCTGAGCGCCATTTCGCCCAAAGCGGTGCTGTTTCTTGGCAAATGTGGCGGGCTCAAAGAAATAAACAAGCTGGGCGACCTTATTCTCCCTATTGCAGCCATCCGCAGCGACGGTACATCGAACGATTACCTTCCGCCCGAAGTGCCCGCACTGCCGGCTTTCAGTCTTCAGATGGCGGTGTCGTCGGCAATTACCGACTACGGATGCGATTACTACACCGGAACCGTTTTCACTACCAACAAACGGGTGTGGGAATACGATGCCCGTTTCAAAAAATACTTGGGAAAAACCCGCGCAATGGCTGTTGATATGGAAACGGCAACCATATTTACTGTTGCGTTTACCAACTCAATTCCCGCAGGGGCGCTGTTGCTTGTGTCTGACCAGCCAATGATTTCAACAGGCATCAAGACCGCCGAAAGCGACCGCCGCGTTACGCGCGACTACGTTGATGCGCATCTGCAAATTGGTATCAACGCCCTTAAGGAAATTATCGACAACGGAAAATCGGTGAAACATCTTAGATTCTGAAAGAGTACAAGGTTGAGACTATTCAAAAAGAACGCGGATAACACGGATTTTCGCAGATAATAAAAGAAGTGAAATTTATCTAAGTATCATTTTCATTCATATAACAATTTGTGTAAATCAGCATTATCCGCGTTCAAAAATATTTTTTGTACAGCCCCAACTTTAAACCTGATGTTACGAACTGTTTTTTTTGAATGTGAGGATGCAATATTACAATAAAAAACTGTTCTCATAATTTGTAAAAAAGAGAAAGGTTAAAAAAGTTGTCCTCACAACTTGTGAAAAGGGGTAAAGGTTAAAAAAAACATTTCACAACTTGTGAAATGGATAAAAAACTTTGGAAGCGATTTTCACAACTTGTGAAAGAGTACAGAAAATAAAAAACAGACTCCCACACCATGTGGAGAGAAATTGCGTAACATCAGTTTAAACTTTAAACAAACCATGACATTCGACGAAATTATTCTGAAAGTAAAACAGGGAGGCATTGCACCCATTTATTTCTTGTATGGCGAAGAGCCTTACTTTATCGACAAAATAGCCGAAACTGTGCAGCGGCACGCCCTTACCGACGCCGAGCGCGGATTCAATGAACTCATTATGTACGGCAAGGATACCGACTCGACCAATCTTGTACATGCCGCGCGGCAGTATCCGATGGGGGCGCAGCGTCAGCTCATCGTATTACGCGAGGCACAATACATGGACAAAATGGAGGTGATCGAAAATTATTTTCGTGCGCCACTTCTGTCAACCGTACTCGTTATTTCGTACAAATACAAGGCATTGGATAAACGGACAAAACTCTACACTACGCTCACAAAGCAGCCACAGGCGGTAGTGTTTGAATCGAAAAAAATGTATGATAACCAAATGGCACAGTGGATTACAGGCTATCTTAGCGAAAGGAAACTAAGCATTGAGCCGCGTGCATCGCAACTGCTGATTGAGTTTCTTGGAACCGAACTCGAAAAGGTAGCGCAGGCGGTCGAAAAACTGATGGTTGCCATGGGAGCCGGCAAAACGCAAATAACGGTTGACGACGTATTACGAAACATCGGCGTAAGCAAAGAATACAATCCGTTTGAACTTCAAAGCGCGCTTATCAATAAAGATGTAATGAAAGCGAATCGCATTCTCAAGGCATTTGCATCGAACCCAAAGGACAATCCGCTCGTAGTGGTTATCAATGCGCTGTTTGGATATTTCAGCAAACTGCTGATGTTTTACTATTTACCTGACAAAAATAACAAGGCAGCCGTGGCGTCAGCGCTCAAAATCAATCCCTATTTTGTGGGCGATTACCAGAAAGGCGCCCGCAACTACAAAGGTACAAAGGTTGTTGAAATTGTTTCGTTGCTGCGCGAATACGACATGAAAGGCAAAGGCTTCGGAAACGTATCCACATCGCACAGCGAACTGATGAAAGAAATGGTTTTTAAAATTCTGCACTGACGGGTTGAAAATTAATCATATATTCAACTTCCCAATTTTCAACTTTCAACTCAAATATCATGAGCATCTACATCATCATTATCACCTGCGCAGTAAGCATTGCTGCTTTTGCGATACAGCCGCTGATGCTTCGCTGTCAGCTCAACGCATGGGCAACGGTGCGCCACAGGGAATACTACCGCGTGTTTACCTACGCATTTCTTCATGCCGACTGGATGCACCTGCTTGTAAACATGTTTGTACTGTGGTCGTTTGGCAGCGGCATTATTTATTCGTTTAACAATGTGTTTACCGGCAATAACGAAGTACGTTTTGTGCTGCTCTATTTCTCTGCCATACCCGTATCGGCAGCGTATTCGGTGTATAAACATCGCGACAATCCGCAATACAATGCCGTTGGCGCATCGGGAGCCGTTTCAGCCATTGTATATGTCACAATCTTTTTGAATCCTTACGATATGCTTGCTCTGTGGGGCATCCCGATTCCCGGAATTGTATTTGGTATTGTTTACCTTATCTATTCGGGCATTATGGCTCGACGCAATGTGGATAACATAGGGCACGACGCTCACTTATGCGGCGCTGTATATGGATTTATATTTCCTGCGTTTTTTGAGCCGTCGCTCTTTGTGCGCTTTGTAAAACAGTTGTTCTTTTTGAACTGAACTAAATGTTTGTTGAAATTATGTAATAATTACCCCAAAAGGACAGGCAGATGACTTCGATACGGAAACCCAGAATATATATACTTCAACAACGTAAGACACGGATAGCATAATAAATTGATATTTTGTAGATGAATACTAAAAAACACAAGCTGTAATTACGCCGGTATCAGTTTCTTTCTATAAAAATCATGACAGAAGCCCGCTGCACCAAAACCTTCCTTAAATGATGCAAGTCCGCTGTTTAGCGCCTTTCCATTGTTGTCGGTAGATGTTCCGAAACTTAAATATCGTTTGCTTTGACCGTATTTATTCATCAAACTGTCAATTAGGAACTCGGCAGCACACAAGTTGCGTCCGTTATCATTAAAATGAAGATATTGTGTGTGAATAAAGTCGTTATCGACAAACAAAAGTGTGCCGCCCAAAAATTCATCTTCCTGAAACACGACGAGCGTAAAAATATTTTTAGGAAACCGTTTCTGCAACAACTCCACTTCGCCGGGCGTGTGAACGGGATTGGTGTTGTATTTTCGGTTCAGGTTTTTTTTTACAAGTTCCATGAACTGCTTAATATCGCCCTGTTCGTCGAGCCGCAGGTTGTTACGTATCGATTTGTTGAGGCGGTAACGCTTGTCGCGGGCAAAGCCTGCAAAATTCTTGAAGTCGATGATAAACGAAAGGTCGCGCCGCCACAGTTCGTAGCCATTTTTCCATAGAATCCATGCATCGGTGTCGTTCAAATGACGGTCGAATACAAACGGCTTATGTTTGTACATAATTTCATTGAAACCGTTTGCTTTAGCATACTCTTCGAGCAGTTGAAAAAGGACGTCCAAATCGTCGGCAGGAACACGCGGCGCCAGTATCCAGCCGCCGTAAGTAAGTCCCTGATGCGAATGAAGCGCACCGCCGCTTTCGTTTGCCGGAAAAACTGCTTTCAACTTGCCGTCCTGACAGGCGAGCAGACTGTGGTCGGTAAAAATATGTGAGTGATAATCCACAAATGGGCGCAGAAACAGAAATACACCGTTCCACGACGCAGATACAAACTCATCCCACGTTTTCGCCATCGTATTATCGTAGCGTACTAATTGAAATTTCATTATGACAGCTCTTCAGGGGTTATTTTTCGGATAAATTTTGCGGGACTTCCGCCATACACGCTGTACGGAGGTATTTCGCAGTTTACAAAACTGTTGGGCATCACATAACAGCAGTCGCCAATAACAGAGCCGGCTATCACCATTGTTCCATGCCCGATAATGCAATCGTTGCCTATCATAATGAGCGCTTCGGCGATGGGATATTTTTTCAGCAGTTTGGGACTTGCCGTTGGTCCTGTATCTACAATAAAGTGGCAAAATATGCCGATGCTGCACCGTGCGCCAATTTTCAGTTGTGCGGCATAACCGTTTACGATAGTGAACTCGCCGATTTCGGTTTCGCTGCCAACTTCGAGTATTTTATCTGGGCTTCCGAAAATTGTTACTTTCTTTCCGATTTTAACGCCATCGCCCAATTTCACATTGTTGAATGATGCTGTCGGGTCAATATCTACATTCTTGCCAAGCAGTAAGTTTGAATAAATCATCAGAAAACTGTTTTGGATTATTTCCTTGAAGATGACAAAAAACGATGTGCCAATTTAAACAATACCGCATATCCTTTTCTGTCAACAGCCGGCAAAAATAATTTATATGCGGGGAAAAAGCAAACCGAAACTTGAGAATTGAAAACAAGAGTAGCATATTTTATGTTTTTGCCGCAAGGTACAATAAATAACTCATGTTACGCTCTTGGCTTGAAAAGGCTGAATCTTCATAACCGTATGCAAATGTAGGGGCGGGGTTTGCCCGCCCAGCGCAGCTTACGGCAAACAGACAACAGCACAGCTGCCCGCAAGGGCAGAACCTGTACTTTCACACCTGTTCTGCCCTTGCGGGCAGGGAGATACGAACGTCATTTTCCACAGGCAACGCTCCGCTTCGATACTTTGACAGGCTCAGTGACCGAAGCGGTAGTTGAGCCTGTCGAAACTCAGCGACCAGCTCGCCGGTGCGGTTATGAAGATTTAGCCTTTTCAAGGCTGTTTTGCGAAATATGAGTTAATTACTTCTCGTAATTCGCAATTTTTAATTCGTAATTTTCAACCCTCCTTACTCCGATTCCCGCGCTATCCTGTAAAGTAATTTTTCCATTGATGATTTCAACACCTTGAAACAGGTCGTTTGTAATCAGCAGGTTTCCGTCGAGGTCAGCCCAGTCGCACAGTGGCGACAATTGCGCGGCAGCCGATACAGCGCACGATGTTTCGGTCATACACCCAATCATCACCTTCAAGCCAATACTTCGTGCAACAGCAACCATATTGCGGGCTGCACGCATACCGCCGCACTTCATCAGTTTAATGTTAATTCCGTGATAAACATCATTTATTAATGGAATATCTTTAGCTGTTTGCACAGCTTCGTCGGCAATAATGGGGAGAGGCGAATATTGTTTCAGCCATGCGGCATCGTTCATTAACTTCTTTGGCAACGGCTGTTCAACAAACAGTACATTTTGTTCCTTTAGCCAGAGAATCATATCCAAAGCATAATATTTATCTGTCCATCCCTGATTGACGTCCACGCTGAGCGGCTTGGCGGTAACTGAACGAATGGCTTCAATCAGTTGCCGGTCGTTATCGCGTCCCAGTTTTATTTTCAGAATGGTGTATGGCGAGGCGTCTTCTGTCTTTTGTTTCACAGTTTCGGGCGTGTCGATACCAATGGTAAACGATGTATGTGGTGTTTTGTCGCGGTTCAGCCCCCACATTTTGTAACAGGGTAACGCAGCAAGTTTGCCCGTTAAATCGTGCAGCGCAATGTCAATCGAAGCCTTTGCCGCATAATTTGCGGGAGCAATACTATCTACATATTCAAGGATATCTTCTATCAAAAAAGGATTCTTAACAGACGAAAGATTTACCTTCGACAGAAAATCAAGTGCCGAAGCATGACTTTCGCCCAGATAGGGCGGCATCGACGCTTCGCCATAACCTGTAATGCCGTCGGATGTAAGTTCCGTAATCACAACAGGCGTAGATGTACGGCTTGATGAAGCAAGATTGAAAGCATGTTTCAGTTTCAACTCGTAAGGAAAAAATCGTAATTGCATATTTGGGTATTTTGTTTAAAGTTACACATTAGACTTCTTCGATAGATTGATTGTTATCCATCAAATTAATTTTGGATAAAGCCGTTCATTTTTTGTCCGTCAAAACTTACCGCAGAAACAGTGTTGAGTGATGAAGCAGGATTAACTGACGCGGCAGGGTTTGCACTTGTACATACTCTCCAATCCACAAACATGAGGAACAGCATAGCAACGTTATTGAAACGTTTTTTTGTAAATTATTTATCATAGTTATTGATAGTTTAGAATTATGAGGTCGCAAAAGTATAAAAAAATAAGCACAAACGCACAAAATTAAACTTGTGAGCAGGGCAAGTGCATGAAATATTTTGCAGTTTTTTACGGCTGTAATTTAACTGTTTTTTGCATTCGTATTTACAGCAAGCAACCTGTTATAAGTTGTAGATAAAACCTCATTTTACTAACAATAAACGACACTTTATATTTTTAATGTTACAATAATCAATGTTTTATTTCATGATTGTTGAATATTTACAACAACATGCTTTTGGAAACACAGCCAAAGATTTAAACGAAGAAAATATTATTCCCATCTTTTCAAAAAATATCGTACTTTCGCCGCGTATTTTTATGCATACAAAAGAGGGCGGGCAAGGTCATAAAATAATCAAGTTTATGCCCCAAATCGTCCTCCACGAACAGATAAATTACTTGTTTTTTAATTGAATAAAAGGTGATGATATTTTACGGCTAATAAAGTATCATTCCTGCGGGACTATATATGGGAACCTCTAAAAACTCCAATTTCTTCGTTATTCTTCGGACAATAAAATGCTCATTTACCTTCATGTAAACTGCGCTTTTATCGCCTCGCAAGCCTCGAACTTTGAGTTTTTAGAGGTTCCCACATGCCATTTTGCGTAACATTCGTTAATTATTAATGGAAAGATGAAAAGAAAAATTCTGGAAATATGTGCATTTTCGTTGCAGGCAGCAATGAATGCTGAAAGAGCAGGGGCTGACCGGATTGAACTGTGCTGCGGGGCGGCTGAAGGCGGAACAACTCCCGGATATGCTTTGATAAAAAAGACTTTGGAAACAGTTTCGATTCCGGTTTTCCCGATTATTCGCCCTCGTGGGGGAAATTTTCGATACAGCGAGGATGAATTTGATATGATGCGCCACGATGTAGAACTGTGCAAACAGCTTGGCTGCAAGGGTGTAACTTTCAGTATTCTGCTGGCTGACAACAGCGTTGATGAAACAAGAACTTCGTTGCTGACGGAGTTGGCTTTTCCTATGGAAGTTACTTTTATCAGAGGATTCGATATTGTTCCCGACCCGTTTAAAGCGTTAAATGATATAAAAATATCGGGATGCAAGAGAATTTTAACATCCGGACAGGCGCTTAAAGCTATTGATGCAACTTCGCTTTTAAAACAGCTGATTGACGAAGCCAGAGATGAAATTGTAATAATGCCCGCTTCGGGAATCAATACCCAAAACTTACAGGAAATAGCTGCAAATACCGGCGCCACCGAATTTCATGCATCGGCACGAATGTTGATTTCAAACAATGACACATTACTTAACCAATTTGGATTCGGTCAGCTTATTGATTGCAATTCGGCGGAAGTAACAGCAATGAGAGCCATTTTGGAGAATGGAGTGGAGTAACAAGCCTCTCCCCACTCCCTCTCTTGTGTGGAGTGGAGAATGATATAGGGAACCTCTAAAAACTCCAATTTCTTCGTTATGCTTCGGACGATAAAATGCTCATTTACGTTCATGTAAACTGCGCTTTTATCGCCTCGCAAGCCTCGAACTTTGAGTTTTTAGA